>JAFQDC010000084.1 GCA_017416205.1 Clostridia bacterium
ATTGCGGTTGTCGCCGCCGTCATCATTAGAGGTGATCTCCGTGCCGGAGGAGGAGTAAACTGCAATTATCGTATCCTTGTCGCCGGTGCTTTCGAATACGTATTTGCCGCTCTGAGAGGGAGTAAAGCTGAAGTATTTGTATCCGCCTGCAAAATCAACGGATGCGGAGTATTCACTGCTTGTGAGGGAGCTTGTAATGACCGTTGCGCTCTCCCAAACAGCGTAGAGGGTAATGCTTGAGTTTGAGGAATAGATATCACCGGGCTTATATGCTACGGTTGAAGAGGAAGAAGATGTAGCCCAGCCCTTAAAGGTGTAATTCTGTCTTGTGGGGAGGGTTGTGGAGATAGTAGCGCTCTGACCGTGATTCTTAACGGTCGAGGAGGGGGCGCCGCTACCGCCGTGTGCGTTATATGTGATGGTATGGGTGTTGCTTGTGACGGTTACATTGACTGTGATCGTATCAAGCACCGCGCCCGTGGCTTTATCTTCTACGGTAAGTGTCAGGGTAGTGGTGCCGGCTTTGTTAGCAGTTATGGTAAGAGGAAGCTTGTCGTCGTCGTTCCATTCACCCCAGGAGGTGCTGATATTGTTGTTGCTTTCTGCTTTTCTCAGCAAAGCCGCACTGCTGTGATAGCCGCTTGTCCATACGTAGATCGTAGACGTTTCGGAGCTGCCGAGAGTCAGGGAAACTGAAGAAGTGGATGCGTGTATCTGCTTAGGGTTCTCTGCTACGGTAAAGGTGGTGGTGTAAGTGCCAACCCAGTCACCTGTAAGCTCGACCTTGCAGGTGTAAGTGCCGGGCTTATAGCATCCGCCGCCTATCCAGTTGTTGTCGCTGTCCTCATAGGTGTATGAATGAACGACAGAGCCGTCGGGATTATAGATAGTCTCCTTGACGGAGAAATCGTACCGCTTTATCTCATTGAGGTTCTTGCCGGAGTTCTTGTCATAGAGGCGGTAGCAGAGGTATACCCAGTCGCCCTGCATTGCAGAGGAGATGGCATCGCCCATCTTATCGTGAGATACCCAGTAGGAAATACGTACGTCAAGCTCTTCTCCTGCCTTTTGGAGATACTGCATGGATGAATAACCTGAAACGCCGTTGTAGGTAACGTGAGCCCAGTCACCGGAGCCTGTGCCGCTGGCCTTGCTTACCGTAACGGATGCGCCGGAGGGGATAGAGCCTATTGCGCTGTAGGAGCTGCCGTGTCCGCTACGGATAGTGAGATTTGCTGAGGATGTGGTGCATATGTATGTTCCTGCGTATGAGGTAGAGCAGCTGCAGGAGGTGGAGGGGGTGATGGCGGAGGGGGCTGATCTGACGTGAGTGAAGCTTGATCTGAGTGTTGCCTTGGATATGGTCGCATCCCAACGGATGATGCAATGATTGTCGCTGTTACAGTCAGCATAAGTAACGGTATCGCCGTTTACTGCAATTACGTAAATGGAGTGACCGTTGTTCTTATATCTGACGATGTCGCCGGGCTTCAGATTGTTAAGTGCGGATGAACTTGTGTAGGTGACCCAACCGTTGGCGTTGTTTCTGGGGTTGTAGCCTGTTGCGTCATAGCCAAGCTTCTCGGCAAAGCCCATACATTGCCAACTCAGCTGTGAGCCTCCGGGCTGGAAGCCGTTGCAGGTCTGATAGCTTGTGCCTATATAGCCGCCGTGACGGGTACAGGGGGTAGAGGTGTAGCCGTTTTGATTGTTAACTGAATTTGAGCCGCCTGGGTTGTTTGCGTGATTCCAATACTTGCCGTGGGGGAATTTCTCGCGGAGCTGCTGAAGACTGAGGGTGCTTGCCGCTTCCACGCGGACGATAGCGCTCTGAGGAATAACAGAGAGCAATAATACTGCTACCATCAAGAAACAAATGAGCTTTTTCATGTTTTTGTTCTCCTTAAAGAATAAATTATTTTGATTTTTTGTGGAGCCCCTTGCCGCAGGCCGTTTTAAGTAACGCATTTTTCTGAGTACACGCGCCCGTAGGGTGCTACAGCATATAGGGGCTTTACTTGTTATAAATAGGATAGCATAGGAGTAGGTCTTTATCGAGAGAAAGTGCAGCGAGTTAGAAGCGCTTTTTTGTGTACTGCAAAAAAAACAGAGCCCTTATTTTGCTAAAAAAGCAAAGGCTCTGTCTTTTGTATTGATCATGTGAAAATTATTTGGTTTCAGCCAGGATCTTTTCGTATTTTTCTTTGTTTATAACGTTTTCCTCAAGCATTTTTTCGCTCCAAAAATTTAGCGCATTAACCGCCTGAGATATGCGCTTAAGCTCTAATTGGATCCTGACAAAGTCCCTTATCTCATCATCGCCCACAGCTCCGTCAGCGGCGATCTTGATAAACTTATCCTGCTGAGCTTTTAGCTCGTTTACTGAATCCATAGCTGAAAGCGCTATTTGAGAAAACTCGCGAACCTTAACTGAAGGAACGTATTTTTTTCCGATAGAGCAAATGTGAGAGCAGTAATAATTGCAAAGGTAAGGCTCCTTGTATACGTCGGCCATAGTCAGTATTTCGTCGGGATGGGGCTCGCCCTTAAGCTTGTTATTCTCGATCTTTTCAAGTCTGTCCTCGTTTATGCCGCGTAAAAGTGCGCAAGCGCTTTCTCTCGTATATCCCAGTCTTTCGCGTATCTCAGTATATATGCTCTTGTTTGTGCTGCCTGACTTCTGACCCATTATCATTCTCCTTAAGTTTTTCTCCATTATACCATATTTGAATTGGTTTTGCCACAGAATACAGCAATTTGTCGTAAAGTGAAGAAAAGAGAAAGAAGCAAGCCGTGCAGATAAGCTGTTTGGGATCAATTATTATGCTGCACTTCTCTTGAAAACAGATACAAAATGTTATATAATTTATCATATACAATAATATTTTTGGAGTCAGTTTTGAAAAAGAGTATACTAAAGTTTTTTAATAAGCTGTTTAATAAACCTATAGTCAAGTTTTTTGCCTATGCGGCTATAATTATCGGCATTTTTGCTGTGTACGGAGTTTTTGACGGCGAGGAAAATGCTTTGAGCGAAATAGTCGGCAGAATACTTGCTATACTCACAAGTGAGGAGACCCTGTCCGTATTTCTTGCAGGATTTCTTTCCATATGCCTTTCAAAGATTATCCGCGTTTGTGACACGTATCTTGAGGAGTCCTATAAGGTGGAGGACGATCACCACTCTATTATAAGAAAATACAAAGGTCACGATAAAACTCCTGTTTCTCAAAGTAGCAATTTTGAAAGCAAGTCAGGAGTTTTTATGAGTCTTTCTCACCTTTCTCCCTTCAAAAAGGGGGATGTGAAGAATAAAGTGAAGGATAAGCTTTCAAATACTTATTTTGTTCAGCAAAAGGAAATAGAGCTTTATAAAAACGGCACTTTGTATTTGCCAACGCTTAACGTTTTTGCAAATATTGAGGGCAACACCGATATGGTTTTTAATGATAAGGATCAGCTGTTCCCCATGATGGATTACGTCGTTGAAAATGCTCAAAAGCTTCTCTCAGCTCATAAGCATTCACGAAAGAACAATTCCTCAACCATCCGTCTGAACGATTTTTCCTTTGAGAATAATACCCTGACTCTAGATACCCAGCGCTCTATGTATTACCATATGCTTATAACTAACCGCTGTATGGACTATGAAATAAGCGATGGACTGACGATCAGAAACATTTATGAATACAAAAGATACATATCACTGCTGCGTGACTCCACTCTTTCCAATCAGATCGGAATTAACGGTCTGATTATAACCTCCGACGGATACGTTCTTGTTGAAAAAAGAGACCACCGTAAGATCACCTGGAAAAATAAATTTGCGCAGTCCATTTCTCTTGCATTGAAGGAGGAGGATCTTGGACTCAAAAACGGGACTGTTATCGGTAATACTCCAAATGACGCAGAAGCGATCATTAAAAATGTTATAGAGAAAACCGTCAGAAGCAATTTTGGTCTTCTACCTGATGAATATGAGACCTTTACCGTTAATAATAATTTTCTTGGTCTTGCGCGAGATCTTTTGGAGGGTGGAAAGCCTAATCTTTATTTCTATCTCACTACCGTATATACTGCACGTCAGCTTAAGTCACGCCTTGAAAAAAATGCCAGAGCTACTGATCCTGATATGCTTATCAGTCGTTCCAAACTTGCAAGTGATTATTACCTCAT
The DNA here is from genome assembly GCA_017416205.1 of Clostridia bacterium. Taxonomy (GTDB): domain Bacteria; phylum Bacillota; class Clostridia; order Oscillospirales; family CAG-272; genus Avispirillum. The sequence continues at coordinate 4,177 of JAFQDC010000084.1, forward strand.
TGCATTTGACGAGCTTGCATTTACCTATGACTACTTTATGACGGTCAACAGACGCCGGTCATTATGGATCTACAGACGAATTTTTCCTCGTTCAACGCTATTCGCTCACATTGGAGAGAGAATAAAGCACGGCTTCAAAAGTCTCGTTCATCCTAAATTTTCCCGCGAATGCGGTGAGGCCCTGCTTGTTACAGTTTCATATCTGGAGCTTTGCCGTCATCGAATTCCTGCATTGAATAAAGAGGAGAAAAACAATGGATAAAAAAATAACCGCCTTTGGAGAGATAATGCTTCGTCTCACTCCCTTTGAAAAAAGCACGGTGCTCCTTGCAAAAAGCTTTGAGGCGTGCTACGGCGGCAGCGAATCAAACGTTCTTGTCGCTCTTGCAGCTCTTGGACACAAAACAGATTATATAACTGCTTTGCCCGATAACAGTCTCGGAATGGCGGCGCTGCATCATCTGAGATCATTTGGAGTTGGAGTGGATAATATAATTGTCCGCGGAGACAGAATGGGACTGTACTTTCTTGAGGAGGGCTTTGGAGAAAGGCCAACTAAGGTGATATACAACAGAAAAGGATCTGAGGTGTCAAATCTTTCAGAAAACGACGTGGATTATGACCGGGTGTTTGATGATTGCAAAATATTTCATATTAGCGGAATCTCCTTCGCTCTTTCAGAATCCTCAAGAGCTCTTGCTTTTCGCTTTTTAGAGGAGGCAAAGGCACGAAATATAACCGTGAGCTTTGATTTTAATTATAGAGCAAGCCTTTGGTCTGAAAAAGAAGCGGAAGAGGTGTTTCGCCGAATCATCCCCTTTGTTGATATTCTGTTTTGCTCAGAAAGGGATCTTGTAAGCTTTTTGCAAACAACGTGTGACGATTTTTATAATTACTATGATTGCAGATATGTGTTTGTAAGAGAAAGGGAAGTTATTGACGGGGCGATGCATAAGGTATCTGTAAATCTTTATAATAAAGAAAAAGGATTGATCGCATCCGGATCAAAAGCCTTTCCCGTAATGGAGCGTATCGGAGGAGGAGATGCATTTACCGCAGGCGCGCTGCATATTCTTTCAAATGATATGGATTCATATGAGGATGCACTTAGTTATGCAATTGCCTTATTTGTACTGAAGCATACTGTAAAGGGTGATGTGATCTCTTTGGATGCTGGCAGCGTAAATGCCTATTTATCAAATAACAGTAAGGACGTGAGAAGATGAAAAGCATAAGGATTTGTCTCAGCGTTGCAGAGCTTGACAGTGCTTTTGAGGAGATGGTGTCTAAACTTTCTGCAATTGCCGAAATAGATACCGTGGGTTTGTCGTTTTTTTCTCTTTCGGGATATGATATATTCATTGGTAAAAAGCTTACGAAGGAAGCTCTGGACGGTGCCGATCGCCTGAAGGCTGTTTTCGCTTATAAAACCGGGGTAGACGATTTCCCCATTGATGCTTTGTATGAAAGAGGAATAGTATTAGTAAACTCTCATATTGATGCCGATTACATTGCCGAATATGCTATGGCGCTTTCATTTGCATTGACCTCGCGCATTATCGAGTGCGATAAAAAGCTTCGCCGCGGTATATGGTATGACATACAGAATCCCTATTGGAAAAGCATATACAGTATGAAATTCGGCCTTTTGGGCTACGGTCATATCGGTCAGGCAATACACGGTATGCTTATGCAAAATAATATTCCCGCCGCCACGTTGGATCGCGGCAGGCAGTACTGTAATATAGAAGCGCTTCCCTCGTTGGAAAGGCTCTGTGACGAATGCGATATCATAATAGCTTCACTTCCAAAAACCGAAAAGACTGATGATCTTTTTGATAAGGAAATGCTTTCTCATCTGAAGGGAAAGTATATAGTTAACGTGGGCAGAAGTAATTGTATAAACGAGGAAGCGCTGTATGAGGCTCTGCGGGACGGAGAGCTGGCAGGAGCTGCTATCGATACGTGGGATGAAAAGCCGAAATCAAAGAATCAGGTTTTAGCACCTTCAAAATATCCTCTTTCAGAGCTTGATAACGTAATTCTGTCCCCTCACAGGGCAATGTTTGTATCTGACGGACACCTTAGATACGTCAGAGATATAACCCGAAAGGTCTCCGATTATATTCTTGACGGTACTGTTTCGGATACGGTTGACTTAAAAAAGGGCTATTGATGCTCCTTTGAAGCACTATCGAAAAAATAATACAGACACAAAAAAACCAAAAGCCACCGGACCTGCCGGTGGCTTTGATCTTTTTATGAGACTGCATGCGGAGATGCAGTTTTAGTTACGGAGTATATGCTTTAGGGGCACACTTGGGGTAATCGCTCTCATCCCACGTGCGGCTCTTTTTCATATAATCGTCTGTAACCAGAAGATAATCCGTTCTTTTTGCGGAGCTGTCGTTCCAGGTAACGTCCATCTGATACCACTGTCCCTCAAGCTCAACAAGATTCCATGCGTGGCCGCCGCCGTTGGTGCAGAAGCCGACCTGAATATCGCATTCAATGCCAATCTTGTTAAGAATCAGCTTAGCTGCACAAGCATATCCCTCGCATACAGCCTCGCCGTTTTTCAGCGCGCCGTATGCGGTGTGGGTTATGGGCGCATAGGGCTCTGAATCGGGGTAGTAGACAGTATCGCAAAGATATTCATTAACAGCGTATACTATTTCGTAATCAGACTTGTTATCAGCGTCAATTTTCGCAACAGCCTGATCAACAAGCTCTTCGGTCTCATCTCGGATCCTTCTGAGCTCGGTCACGTCCATAGTATAGTCAATGGATATCTTATAGTCAGAGCCTCTTGATCCGTGGGTCCACTGCTTTACGCTTCCGACGTAAATGGGATCGTAGCGTTGAAGCTCATTAAAGGATTCCTGAAGTGCATCCGAAAGATCCAAAGTATAGCCGTCAACAAGAGTGAATTCTACGTACCCGCTTGCCTTGGAATAAGCATCGTACATCACTCTTTTGAAATCCTTCCAGCTTCCTACCTCGGATAGATCCGCGGTGCTGTCACCGGTATCTCCTGTGTCACCTGTATTTCCGGTATCCGGATCTTCGTCATCAGGATTTGTAAAGCTGTCGTAATCATCGTCATCCATCTCGCTGCTGGAGGGGATGAAGTATGAGCCTGAAAAGTCATCGATGAGCATTTCAAGAAGTGCGCCGGAGTTCTTGAGGCTATAATTATCCTCTTCCTTGCCGGAGCCGAATTTGTTGGCACCGTCATTCAAAAGATCGAAGGAGGAGCTTTGGCACGAAACTGAACTGAACAGCAGCACTATCAACAAAACCAATGAAACCAAGCGATGATTAATCTTCTTCATCATTAAACTTTATTTCCTCCTCTCCGTTAGAAAGAGCCTTTAAGAGCTCGAGCATTGCCGTGAATGGAGTCATATGACTGCCCTCGCTTTGCTTTCTTATGATATAGTCACGGAGCAGGCGATAACCCATACCGTATTCATCATACCTGAGCATGGTGTACTCGTGAAGTCTTTCGGCATACTTTTTCTCATGGAGTCGCTCCATTGTGGCGATCTCAACGAAAACGGCGTGCCCCTCAACAAGCAGGAGTCGGATAAGAGCTCTTTTTTTGCGTGGATATTTGCGCAGAACGCGTTTCAGGAGAGCAGTGAATTCTTTATTGTTGAATTGCCATGCATGTGTCAGCTCGTGTATTACCGTGCTCTGCATTGCAATTCTGGGGCCGCGGGATTCAAGCCAAAGCTGATTGTTGCTTGAATTATAGAATCCAAGTATCCGTTCTCCAACGGATGCGCCTGCTTCCTTTGCTATTGCATCAGCCATCTGGAATCTGACGTGGATATTTTTCGGAATGGTTATGGAATAACCCTTGCACATAATATCCAGAGTTTCCGCAAACAGGGATTTGATCTCATCCTTTTGAGTAAGCTGATGATCCTTGCAATGACCGCACATAAATCTTCCGTCGCCAAGGTCTGTGGGATACATGGAAGGCTTTCCGCAGAAAGTACATTTCTTGAAGCTTGCACTCAATACTTCATCGAAGCCTTCGATCTCCTTTTCATGATCGGGAAGCATTTTATTCAGAAAGCTGATGACGGTGGAGATATCGAACACCTCCGGAACGGTGCTCATTCCGAAGTTTAGGAATTTTCCCTTAGTGGTTTTAGTCGCTGCCGTATCTGCCGATGCAGCCTCCTGAGAGTCCGCGGCGTTATCAACGCTGGTACTTTCGGGAGCTACGTACCAGTCCAGATAGCTTTTCAGCATAATAAATATATTCTTATATTTGTTATACATCATCTGAACCATGCCGTATTCAATACAGCTGAGCTCCAAAACGTACACGGTCTCGTACTTATCATCCTCCGTGTGTCCGTTTATCTTTATTGACGGAATAATACTTGTTATTACGTCATTCAGCGCACTGCCTTTTCCTTCCTTCAGGATGCTTTCGATCGTATTTGCGTTAATTCCGTGCTTCACTGCCACAAATAAATTGTTGTGAGTAGCAGGGAACAGGGTCTTTGACAATTCCTTCAGAAGGAATGCCATCAGGCGGGTCGCCTCGGCGGATCTGTTGCCGAGAACGTCCTTGCGAATTTTGATCTCGAGAACATTTACACAGTCATAGTTATCTATACAAACGGAGCCGTTTTCATCAGAAAACAGATCAAGCGCAAGGCCGCTGTCGCCGGAGAAATCGTTACCCTTATTGGATGACCAATAGCCGAAGATCCTTCGGGAAGCCTCTGCGGTATAGATCTTAAAATCGCAAACTGCCGAATTCATACAATTATCAACGAGGGTATAATTGTTCAATTCAATGTTGGATATCTGATAATACTCAGGTATATCTGCAGGCAAGCACTGCTCAGCATATACTTTACCGTCATTTATACCTCGGATCTGATAAATGTATCCGTCCTGTACTATCAATTGATTTCTCAAATAATAATTGTGAACGTTTCCTCTCAGTATACTTGTGGATATTTCCTGATTGTCCTTGGTAACAAGGCTGACACAGCCAATATAGTCTTTAATTCGCTTTTTGACCAGAGTATTTGTGAGGACGATATTACATTCCTTTTCAAATTCTCCCCGATCTTCGTTGAAGTATGATTTTTCTTCAAATGTAAAGCATTCATATATGCTGTGAATCTCTTCTTTTTTCATAATAACGTGCAGGCAGTCAGCAAGAAGCTGCTCTACGTTATCATAGCCCCAATCGAACTCACGGCTTTTCTTCATAAGCTCGGCTTCGGTAACACCTTCATTGCTGAGATATACCAGAAGAACCGCCATATGGCTTTTTTTCATTCCGAGATAATAGGTTATCAAAGCATCAAACTCATTGTTTTTAAGAGCAAGGTGTTTTTCTGTAATATTGGAAACGAAGTATTCCCTAAGGAGATATGAAGGAGAAATAATATGGATCAAAGAGCCTCTTTTTCCGCCGTACTTTGACCATTTCCACAAAACGTTGAAAAGATTGTAGTCTGTATCGTAAGAGACGATCATCGAAAGATCCTGATCTTTTACGACCTCGTCTGTTCTGTACCTGATTATACCGGCAATGTTCATATCGCTGTCTGTATAATTAAGTACCTCCTTGTTGCTCATGGACAATACTTCGTCAAAGGATCTGTCTCCTCTGGAGCCATCTCCGAGGATAAACACTCTGGGAACGTCATACTTTACGGCAACGAGAGAGACGGGCAAGGCGGTTCCCATAAAAGGAGACATAGAGTTTCCGATGCCCAGTCTGTTCTGCAGTCTGTAATACGATTCTTCAGCCCAGATCAGAACGCCTGTATTCGGATACATATCCTCCTTACCGTAGGGCTTGACCTCGTTTTTTATGGCCTGCTCCATTGCGGTACGCAAAGAATCGTTGTTTACTCCGGTAAATGCAATATACTGAAGTGGCTTTTCAGTGCTTTTCAGCTCTGCGAACAGCCGCTCAATACGAATGCTGTCCTTTGTAAAGACGTCAACGCCGTCGGCAATGATAGCGCAAAACAGGTCGTTCATAAAGTCGGCACGTTTTTCTCTTATGTTGTAGTTAAGGAAGTCCTCAAACGTGCAAACGATCATGCTTATACTGTCGTTTGATTCTGCGCCCTCAAAAGTCGTGATATTCCACACGTTATAAAGACTGTTCAGCCTTTGCATTTCTGCTTTAACAGCAGAGCAAAGTCTGTCTGTTTCTTCTCGGGATCTGCATAGCAGCAGGGCCGTTTTTCCCTGAGCCAGGTAGAAATTAAGATATGCCGTTAAGTATATCAAAAACTCCCCCTCGCAGATATCGTATACGTTTATGGAGTTTCCGTTTATCAGGCTGACCAAGGCATCCTGGTAGTTCTCGCCCTTAAGGCCGCCGCACTGCCTGAGCTGATTTGCAATAACGCTGAGCACGTCCGGATGCAGGCAATCATTGATCTGGCTGTTGCTTATGCTGTTACCAAGATTGCTGTCGGCGGGTCTGTAATACTGTCTTACCTCTCCGTAAAGAAGAGCGCCGGATTTGCGGAAAATGCCTTTATAAAGGTCCAAAAGATCCTGCATTGATCCGTTTTCAGACTCATTCGCGTTGGAAACGCCGTATGTTCCGGCTTCAGTTTCGAGGATACCCTCCAGGAAGAACTGTATCTGCTCAAATAGCAGGAAGGCAGCCATGGGGAGCATATACCAACTTTTTACGGCTGAAAGCAGCATGCTGTTCCAGCCATCCTTGCCCCATATGATCGAAATGGCAAGGATCACAGTCTCTGCGATCCAGATGATGAGAAAAGAAAACTTAAATCCCTTCGCCCATACACCGAAAACGTGACCGCGGCTGTTGAGCTTTATTTCGTCATTGCTTTCATTGTAGAACCATTTCGCAATGATCCAGGGGAAATGAAGGATACGTTCAATTCCCAGATAATCATCGGGATCAACGTACGTCGATCTGTTTGCAAAAACGATTTTAACAATAACAATTGTGACTAGTGTCAGCAGAACTACAATAAAGTTAAGTCCTATCAGCATAAGAAGCATATAAACAAGCTCATATGCACGATTTGGCATCACGGCAGAGAAGAACTGTGCCAGTCCCGGCGCATTTATTATTTTGTCTATACCTTGAATGAAAAGTGAAACCGAATAAACGTTGGTGCTTGCCAAAAGAACGATAAAGAGGATGGGAATGATCCTGCAATGGAGCTGACGCTCTGCCTTATCGTATGCAAGGGCGGATATTATAGCGTTTGCTCCGTAGAATATCAGTGCAACCGCAGCAAGGAATAAAACAAAAAATATCAGATTTAACATTATTTCCTCCTTACTGCTGCGGCCAATAAATGCGGCTTTCTACCACACTGCTGACTCTGTCACCGGTTATATCGGGCAAGATATATTCGGTTGAGTCTCCGCTTGCGTTATTGAATAATTCTATAAGTCCGCTGAAAAACTGAAGCTTTTCAAGGTGATACTTTATCTGAACCTTGTGCCACAGGTATCCTGCAGATAATCTGTTTGTGCAATCCTTTGCTCTGCAATACAGCTCAAGACGGCGGGTAACGTAATCCAGCTGGTTTATGAGATTTATATATTCTATAAAGTATTCAGCTTTTTCAAAATATCCGTCTATGTAGGTGTTCATATCAGCCTTCAGACGTTCAATAACAGCCTTGATCCTTCTTCTGAAATAGTTGTGGGGCATACGCCATGACAACAGCATCGTCACAAAGGCAACTGCCGCATAGATCATATAGAATATATATGAATCCATACTTTTGAACACGTAGGGCTGCAGTAAAGTATAATGCATAACGAACAATGCAAAGCAAACAACGGTCATCAGCAAAAAGCTGGCGGCAGTTGCCTTGCTGATACACTCGGAATAGAATCTTATTTCCTGATGAGCCAGTTCAAGGGAGTTTTCCATATTAAGCTGATCCTGGAAGTTGAGGCTGGGATTCATATGAGGATTTTTCAGCTTATTAAGCAGCTCCTCTTTTTTGCTTTTCAGCTTTGATATATCTTTTTCCGTATTAGCGTTTGCAACGTATACGTTTTTTTTGTGAACGAGAGATTCCAGCTTTCTTTTTTCCAGAATAGAGGAATACTGATTGCTCAGATCCTCGGCAAAGCTTTTAAGCTCTGCTTCCATAGAGCTCATAACGCTAGTCAGCCTCTTGTAAACACCGTCCCAGCCGGAAACGATGCTTTTTATGGAAAACTTCGATTCATAGAACCTGTCCAGTATTTTTCTCAGATCCGAGCCCTGATCATTCGGGTTATCGCTTGAGAAAACGTTGCTCGAGCTCTTGATACTGTTATCACCGGGAATATCCATGTCAGGGAGTGTCGCCAGACTCTTGTCCCACTGAGTCGGAGTCTGCAGATTCATGAGAGTTGACTCAAGGCGTTGTCTGTAGTTATACAGCATCTCGGAGTACTTCGCCTCAAGATCCACGCAGTCGTTACCTGTTTCTGTTGAGATCTTTTTCCAGAGCTGCTTTGAGCGCTCAGCAAGACTGACCTGACCAATGTCTTCATTTGCAGGTGTCTCGACGCTCATATTGATATACTCAACAACCTTGAGCAGCTGATACATTTTTCTTCTCATATCGTTTCTGTCGATGAGAAGCTCAAATACATTAAAGCGGTCAAGCATTTCTCTGAAAGCGCGGGAGATAATGGTGTTGTCGCACCATCCGGACTTAACGTCAGTCTTCTGTGAGGCTGAAAAAGCGGTCTCCTTTTGCACAACGGCATCGCCTGATATGATCGAAGCAACGATATCTGAAAGTATTCCTGAGGTGACAGTATCTGCACCGTTCACGGTGTTGTACTCATTCAAGCGTGATATGATACTGTCAGTTCTGATCTTGGTTTCATTTATCTCCAAGCCGAATTCCTTGAGCATAAGCTTAAAGTCATCGGCGAATCGTTCTGAGTTGAGATAATTGTCCACATCGGGAAGATCTATTGTAAAATCGGCATCGTAAAGCATTATAAGATTCAATGCTTTATCGGTTTTTTCTTTTGAGTTAATAAAAATGCGGGCGTTGCGAAGCTCGTGATCCAATCTGATAAGTCGGTATAGCAGAGTATCTCTCCACTCGAGTGCTTTTTCACGATAATCACTTCGCATTGTCACGATTACCTGATAGTCTCCAACGTAGTATGGGAACCTGTCAAGGCACGTACGGATGGCCATGGCTGCTTTTCGAAGCTGATTGTTACGGGAAGGACCCGTTAACTGAATGTCGCTGATATGAATCTTATGCTCATTCTCCAGCTTATAGAAAAACATTCCGAAATTTGACATATTAAGGCACTGATCCGTATTGATCAAAAAGCGGAAGCAATCCTCCATAAAAATCTCCATTCCGCCGCTTTGCGGCGGTATCTATGCTAAAATTCCTATGATCCGTTAAAGGATCATAGGGGGTATATTGCTATATAAAGGCATATGCGTGAAAAGCTAAAGCCCAAAAAGGACTTTAACTTTTCACGCCGGTTATTGATTTAGGACAAAAACTTTCTGTAGATAACGCCGGGACTCAGAATGAACTCATCAGCTTTTTTTGCGATGTCTTCATCTCCGTAGTCCTTTTCGGCCTTTTTGAGGGATTTGCAGTTTTTAAGTGCTTCTCTGACGATCTCCTTGGTCTTTTCATTCACAAGGTGCTCGTTGGAATCAAACAGATGAGCACAGTACTCCCAGATGACCTCCTTGAGTGCTACGAACAGTAATTTCCATTCATCGGCAGGCATTGAATTACGCATCTCACGGAAAATATCAAAGATATTCTCTTCGTTATCATCCTTCTCTGAGCTTGACTGAGAAATATCTTTTATCAAATCCGTATTGAGGATGGTCTTTTCCAGCTCAACGGCATCCGTATAGCTCTTAACGTATGCTCTTCTTGCTTTTGCATATTCTAATATCTGATGGCAGATCTCGCCATTATAGAAGAGAGCGTTGAGAAGGGCGATGTAAGTGCCTCCGATCATGTTACCGCAAACCTTCACGGGAACTATTCCTGCGTTACTGTGGAAGAACCAGCTCTCGAATATCTCACCCTTTTCATTAAGATGAGAATCGTCCTTTGCTCGGAAGCAAAGATCGTAGCCGAGAGCGTATATGAAAGCCTTGTAGATATTACTGCGTTCAATAGTTTCTTCTGACTTGTAGATCGAGGGGAGGAAGGCATATTCATGCCAGAATCTGTTAAGGTGAGGATTTACTATAGTGAGGTAGCGGTCGGGATCGTTTGAATGCATAGGCTCCTTCTTCAGGTTGGAGATACGTGTTGTATATGCTTTTTCATTCTGAGAGCCCTTAGCGTATTTTGTGAGATCCTCAATAGAGAACTTATATCTTGCTCTGAAGCAAACGAGCTCGTAAGCTGAAAAAGCGTCCTCTATAAGGGTCGTTACCTTTTTATCGTCTGTTGCCTCGTTGGTATAGGGAACGTAAAGCTCAGCTGTGGCTTCACTTGAAACCTCGCCCATCTCTCTTCCTGCGCAGGAGGGATGAAGCGCAAGGTATACGTTCTGTGTGTTGTCTGCCATGGAATTCTGAGTGGTGGAAACGAAGGGAGAGGCTTTGATAAGGCCGCTGGCTATCTTCTGTCTTATGTATTCCTCACAGGTAATATCATCGTCAACGTTTTCAAGATCATATTCACAGCGAAGGGCATCAAGAATATTCATATCAACGATTCCGTGGCTGTCGTTCTGAACCTCTGAAATGATGGTCTTAACGATAGACTTTTCGAATACGGCCGCAAGGGATTTGTTTTTGCGTTTTTCTCTGCTTGCCTTTTTGCGGTCTGTTTCATAAATGAGCTCACTGTTGAGATCCTCCACCATAATTCCGTAGAGGCAGTCAAACAATGCCTTCTTAGCCTTTTTGGGAATATCGGTGATGTCTGTTTTCGCCTTGTATTTTTCTGCCATACAACGGAAAGCTTCCTCAGAGCAGTAAACGCCTATCTGATCTATGGGTGTCGCAATGCCTTCAAGGTTTTCGATTCTCTTATTATTCTCATTGATCATCCTTGCAACGTTATCGAAGAATTTGGAGTAATTTTCTGCAAGGATCCTGAGCTTTTTGAGAAGCTGCTCACATACGTTTAATTTAAGACCGTTTTCAATGTAAGCTGTAATAGTATCCTGCTGCTCATTTGAATTCTTTACAAGAGTCAAATATACATTCTTGAGTTTTCTCTCAGTACTGGTGATAGGCTTTAAAATAGCAATCTGTTTTTCTTCAATATTATTCACCGCAGCACTGGCAGTCTGGATGCCTTCTGTCTTGGGATCGTAATCTGCTTCCAGGTATTCACTGAAACTGGTGTTGCTGACCTCGCTGAGGAGTCTGGTTTCCTGGCTCTCACAGTAATTGATAAGCTCGTAGCAAAGGAATCTTGCAGTGAGGGGATGAACCTTGGACAGAAGATTGAAAATATTGTACTTGCTGTCCTTTTTTGCATGCATGCTCATAAGGTCGGGGGGCATTATTTCGTTTACGATCGAAGCAGGCTTTGTCCTGACGATACGGCGAGCAAGAGCACCGTAAGAATCAAGCGCATTGTATACACGGTTGCACTCTCGTGAAGCATCATCGAATTTCTTCATCTTTGTTTTATCAACAGTGCAATTATCGATTGCGTTTATTACTTCATCGGAACCGAGGATATCCTTGATCTGCTCATCCAGGTAGCTGATAAACGTAGCAGCTTTTGTAGTTGTAGTCTTTATTTGAGTCTCGGCATCAACGATTTCCGTAAATGCCTCTTTATATAGTCTGCCGAGAACCGCTCCCTCGCCCATAACTCTTTTCTTAAAGAGGGGGCCGTAGGACTTTTCTATAACGGGAATATCTACAGTTCCGTCTGTTTTCTGATGTGCTCTTGCAGTTCTGACTTCACCGTCAAAGTCTGTGTCAATGAGGAGCCACTCGTCCTTGACCATATCTCTGATGGTGGCAAGGGCAACGTATTCCTTTGCAATATCTACGGGATATACAAGTCTGCAAAGGCCGGCACTTGAATAGCGGTTCATGCCGCCCGTCGCCATATCATGGAGAACCATATTGTCCTCAACTGAAAGGGCATTGAAGCTTACGGGAGTGAACATAAGAACGTGTACCATTCTTGCAACTATGGCCTCAACGGTGCTGAGCTCAACAAGGCCGAGACTGCCCTTCTTGAAGCTGTTCTCTATAAGGTAGAGATAGTCGTAGGGAATATCGGGATTACCTGTGATTATGGTATTAAGGTCTTCAAGCGCTCTTTCCGTATTGAACTGGTCCTCAAGATGAGCTTCTCTTATAATTCTTCTGAGGTTTTCTGCTATAAGCTCTCTGTTTGCAGTGTCGGGCTCATAGAAGTCTACGTTTATTTTAGAAACTCTTTCGGGCTTGGTCTGCTTTACGTATTCTGCATTAAGCTCCTTAAGGCAGGCATACGCGTTCACTCTTACTGCGTCCTGGTTGATCTTTGAAGGATTTACTCCGGTTGTTATATCGGGTCCTACAAACATACCTCTGATGATGATATTGAGGTCAGCCTCTTCTCTCATTATTTTTCTGATGTAGTAGGGCATCTGCAGAAAGAGACCTGCTCCGGTTCCACCCGTTATGGAGCCAACCACCATAACGGTAAGATTTGAACGGTGAAGCTCACCTCTGTTTTCGCGGATGCGCTGGATCTCCTCTTTTATGGGCAAAAACTTGCCTGCCTCCTCTGAGGCAATTGCGCCAAGGCGGGAAATAGCTCTGATCTGTCCCGCGCCCTGAAGCATACCGCGGCTGACGGTATACTGATGCACGGGGAACCAGCTGATATGCTCGGGATGAGCTGAAAGATATTCGCCAACAGTTCTTTCGTCGCTTGTCTGTATTGTACGGATACCTCTGTTTGCAAGCTTGTTAAGGTCAAGCACGTTGGTATCCATTCCAATGATCGCAATGTGCTCACGGTCCTCGGGGCGGAGAAGATCGTTAATATTTGCGGCAATTCGGCAGCCTATACCTCCTATGCCCAAAATCAGGGTAGGTACTTCATTGATGGCCATTTTTTATTTTCCTTTCCTTGCTTTATTGTCGTAGTTTATTGTTATCTGGTGAAATTAAAAATTGTGGTTAAGAGTAAGGTAATCTATTGTTGAAGCGTTTTCTGCTTTTGCAAAAGAGAGAATGTTCTTTTCGGTGAATATTTCATCAGGAATATCTTTTTTCCTCTGTTCTCCTTTTCTTTCCCTTGTACTGTGCATTTTCTGTGGATCCTCTGCGTTGCGACCCATTTTGTAAAACCTTGTGCTTTTTGCAATTGATTTGCCATCGGCAATTATCGTGTTGTTGTCACCTGCGCAGAGAGTGATACCTCTTAAGGTGTATTTGCAGCAAGAGCTGAAAGGATTTAAAAGTCCGCCCATAAAAGGGGTAAGCATTATAGATCTTGCTGAGCTTCTGATCTTAACAGGAGGGGTGTATGAATCGGCAGATACTCTGCATTCACCGTAATACACAACCTGGTTATGAAATTTCTTTTTTGTGATAATGCGGATGATCCAGGCAATAGCCAGAAGCACCAGTATTATCGTCAAAAGATCTATCCAGTCGGTCAGCCGGGGGACCATAGTGAAGGTGCCGGTTTCTGTGATGGAGGTGTCCTGATTTATGCGAACCGTTACCTCGTAATCACCTGCCATAATCATAAATGCAGGTGTAAAAACAGCTTTTTGAGGCTTCAGCGACCATGAGCCGTCATCGTTTAAAACGAGCTCGCAATTCATCTTGGATCTTCCAAGACGCTCCAGGAATCCTTTCACCGCGCTGTTGTCGCACTTTATTGATTCCACCTCAAGCTTCAGGCCTGCGCGCTTTTGCTCATCTTTGGTGAGAGCGTTTCCGTCTCCCGTAATATAAAGCTTGATCTCACCGCCTTCAAGGCTTCCGTCTCTGAATTCATTTCTGTAGTAGGAAAGAGGAGAGGGCTGATCCTTTTTGAGGCCCAGTTCATATACTATTTCCTCAACGGTGAAATGCTTTTCAAAAAGAGAAGGAGAGAACCCGGGGATCTGGAATATACCTCTGATCACGTTTTCTCCGGGCTTTATCTCAACGTCCGAAAGCTTTTTGCCGGTTCCGGAGTCTGCGGTCTTATCGTCAACAACGTATTCGATCTTCCACTGTGCGCCCTTGGGCAGATCGGATTCCTTGATCTTATCATCCGTTCCCGGAACGACGGGGATCATTTCGACAGTGATCTTATCGCCGTTCATAATGTCGGAGATCTTATCTATTTCAATGCCGTTCTTGCTGATGACCATCTTAACACCGATCGCAGGCTCATACTGAACGATAACGTTGCTTATGTCTATGTCCTCGGCAAAGGTGATGACGTAGTTATCAGGAGTGATAACGCCGCGGTTACCTGAGGAATCCTCACAGTCGATAACAGCCGCATTGCCAAACAGATTCAGTGCAGAGGGGATTATCGTGTTATAGGCTTCAAGATGAATGTTTCTGTTTATCCTCAGCTTGCTTTCACTGCACTCTGCTTTTGTTACCTTGGTTGAGGTGTCCTGAACAAGCACGGAAATGCTGTAAAGAGGAAGCTTTGAGGAAAAGGAGATAGTCTTGGAATCCACCTGCTTTACGTTGTCCGCCACAAGTCTGCCTGATACGAGATTTGCAATATCCTTCATGCATTCGGTTATCTCGCCTGAGGTTGCCGCTTTATATGTATAAAGGCCGCCGGATTTATCCTCCGAAAGAGGAACTGCCGTGCTGCCGATAGCCATATATACAACATTGAGAAGGGAGCCGTTGCTCATTTTTTCTCCCTTGTAGCTGTCTATGTTGCTTTGGAGCTGTTCAGCGGAGGTGCTATCAAAGCCTCCGTCTGTAAATACAACGAGCCAGAACTGCGTATTCTTATCCTTTTCCTTAATGGCGTCAAGCTTACTTTTCGCTGTTGTAACGGAGGTATAGGGAGTGCCTCCGTCTTTATTCCATTCACGAATAAGCTTTACGGAGCCGTCTATATCAGAAAGAGATAGCTGCTGAGTTTTTTCGGGCTCACTCATAAAGGTAACGTAAAGCTCGTCCTGCTCGTTAAGCAGAGCAGTCATCGCCTGCATAGCGTAGCTTGCATATACCCAGCTTACGCCTCCGTCGCCGTTCATACTGCCGGAATCGTCGTAAACTACGGAAATGATCTTTTTGGGAGATCTGATCTCATCTCCGTCCGCTGCCATTACGGTGACTGCGGGGATGCATACCGAAGCTATGGAAAATACCATAGCCAATGTCAATAATACGGCAAAAAAACGTTTCATGCGTCCTCCATAAACTGTTGAGAATACCCTGACTATAAAAAGTGACTATTATGTGATATTGTATCACTTTTTTTGCAAAAAATCAACAAAATATCCGATGTTTTGCAACATATTCTAATAAATATCAATAAAAATGCCCAATTTACGACAAATAAGCGCTATATGCTTAAAATATGGAACGGACCCTCTTTGTCAGTATGATGCAACCCTGCGACTTCAAATGATTTATACGCGATAGGATCATGATAACGGCCAGTCCGCTGCTTTTGTAACATATATTAATATTGTCACATCTGAAGACAATCCTCTTTACTATTTGACATATAACTATAGCTGTGGTATACTTGTATCGGTATTTAATACGATCGACGCGAACAGTAATGAGAGGAGCATCATAATGAAAAAAGTGTTCAAAAGAATCGTAGCCTTAATGATAATTGCGCTGACCGTTATCGCAATTAATCCTCCTAAGGCAACTGCAGCCACATGGAGTGGCAGCGGTACAGAATCATCTCCGTATCTTATTTCCAATGAAAGCGCACTCAGACAGCTTGCTACAAACGTGGACAGCGGAACCACTTATTCCGGAAAATATTTCCGCGTAACGCAAGACATTTCTCTGAGTCAGACCTGGAATCCCATAGGCTCGTCATCAAGGGCGTTCCGCGGTAATTTTGACGGAAACAACAAAACTATTTCCGGTCTTGAGGCTACGGGCAGCTATTCCGGTCTGTTTGCCAATCTCGGCAGCGGAGCTGCTGTCAAAAACGTAAACCTTACGGATTTCGAGGTTTCCGGTGGAGAATATCTGGCAGGTATAGCAGCTTTTGCTGATGCCGGAAGCGGATCGATCACTATTACGAATTGCAACGTGAACGGTACTCTCCGTGATACTGTTGATTCTTACCCTGACGGATATCTGGGCGGTATCGTGGGATATGCAAAGGCCGAATCAGGCTCTCTTACCATATCGGACTGTACTGCTGACGGATCCAACTCCTGTGATTACAATTCCGGCGGCATTATCGGATACGGCAAGGGCAAGGATCTCAGCATTAAGATCACTGACTGCACCAATAACGCATACATAGGCGCAGGAAATGATGGCAACAACTGCGGCGGTATTGCAGGTTATCTTGAGTTTGCAGAGGTTACAGGCTGTGCAAACTACGGTAGCGTTTCCGGTAATGCCTATTCAGAGGATAACGGCTCCTCCTGGCTTGGTGGTATTATGGGCTCGGGCGCAGAATGTACCTTTATCGGCTGTGCAAATTACGGTAGCGTCAGCACCTTCTTTGCAGGCGGTATTACTGCAAGCCAAAGTAAAAACACAGCCATCTCCTGCCTGAACGTAGGCAGCCTTTCCTATAGCTCAGACGGATACGGCGCTGCGATCATTCGTTCGGGAAGCGCATTCAATTGCTACTACAACAGCAGAGGAAGCGCTATTACAGGAGCTACGTCGGTAACGACCACTGAGCTTGCGTCAGGCTCTGTTGCTTACTCTCTTCGCGAATATTTCGGCCAGGAGCTGGGTGTGGACGATTATCCCGTTCCCGTCACCGAGGATAACAGAATATATAAGGTGACCGTGGTCGGAGAGCTTGAGGCCTCCTTCTTTGCAAACCACGGCGATACTGTTGAGTTCCCCGAGATATCATCCTGCGCCGCTTATTTTGAGGGTGAGAACGAGGATAAATTTGATACTACAGCACCCATCACGCGTGATACCGCGCTTTATGCAAAGGGATATCACAATTACGTAGACGGTGTGTGCAAATATTGCGGCAACGACGGAGTTCCTTACGTAGATGTGGGCAGCTGCGGCGACAGCGTGGTCTGGTGTTTGAATAACAGCGGCACTCTGACGATCTCAGGCAGCGGCAGCATGAAGAATTACTCTGCGTCATCTCCGGCACCCTGGGCTCAGTATGCTTCATCCATCAAGGCTGTAAAGCTCGGACAGGACGTTACTGCTATCGGCTCATACGCCTTTTACGGTCTTGACGGTATTACCTCAATAGACTTTGGCAGCAGTGTAGCCGTTATCGGTGACTACGCCTTCTATGGCCTTACCGGTATGACCTCGCTTACTGTCAGCGACAGCGTCACAGAGATCGGTGACTATGCATTTGCCTCCTGGACAAGTCTTGAGAGTCTGACCATTGGCAAGCAAGTGAATAAGATAGGTGATTACGCTTTCTATCAGTGCGGAGCTTTGTGGAACGCCAATATTCCCGCAAGCGTGACCGAGATTGGCAGGGGAGCGTTTATGGGTTGCACGGCCTTAGAGAGAGCTACCTTGCGGGATGGACTTCTGAAAATAGGCGATTACGCATTTTCGGAAACTGCGATACAGGAGGTTACCGTTCCTGCCACAGTAACGGAAATAGGCAATTACGTATTTGCAAAATGCCAATCCCTGTGGTATGTAACGTTTATGGGAAAGGCTCCCGTTATTGCATCAAACGCATTTTCAGGTAATACTGTCAATTGCTATACTCCCGATTATGACTCAAGCTGGAGTACCGTCGTCAACAAAAATTACGGCGGAACGCTGACCTGGTCTATTGGCGGAGGCTCCTGCGGAAATTCCGTGAAGTGGGTCCTTGATTATACTAATACTCTCGTAATTTCGGGAACAGGCGATATGTACGGCTATGATGTCAGCTACGGTACGCCTACCGCTCCCTGGGGCCATATGGCAGATAAGGTCCTCAAGGTAGTTATCAGCGAGGGTGTGACGAAGATCGGCGACTACGCCTTTTACGGCTGCTCCAATATGACCTCCATCGAAATAGCAAACAGCGTTACAAAGATCGGAACTGAGGGATACACCTCCTACGGCTACGGCTGTTGCTTTTACGGCTGTGACAGCCTGAAGGAGATAACTATCCCTGTAGGCGTGACCTCAGTTTCTGAAAAGGCCTTCAACGGCTGTAATAACCTTACTGCGATCACGGTAAGCAGCTCAAATACAAAATATACCTCCCAGGACGGTATTCTTTACAGCCGTTATAAGGATATACTGTACCGTTACCCCTGCGGAAAGAGCGGCGCGTTTACTATTCCCTCAGGCGTGGAAGAAATCGCAGACTGCGCATTTTCCGGTAGCGGACTGACTTCCGTTACGATCCCTTCATCTGTCACTGCCATAGGATACGAAAGCTTTGGTAACTGCGATGATCTTAGCACTATAACCTTTGAGGGCAGCGCTCCCACGAGCCTTGGAAGCTATGATTATCCTTGCACCGGAGTTGTGGCAGACGTGTATATTCCCACCTCTGATACTACGTGGACAACAAGCGTTATGAATAAGTTCTCGGGAACCCTTTCCTGGCATATAGGCTCGGGCACCTGCGGAACAAATGCCCGTTGGGAGATGATATATTCAAGCAGCTCATCAACCAGAGGAGCTACTCTGAAGATCAGCGGCTCCGGGGCGATGAGTGATTACACCTCCTCTTCTGAGGTTCCGTGGTCAGCCTATAGCTCAGTTTTAAAGACCGTTGAAATAGCAGAGGGCATTACGTATATCGGCGACTATACCTTCGATGGCACTTCTTCTCTGACAAGCGTTACTCTTCCCGACAGTGTTCGCACTATCGGCGAGTCTGCTTTTTCCAATACGGGTATTCGTTCCATAGACCTTCCGTCATCTCTACAGACCGTGGACAGATATGCCTTTTACAACTGCAAAAGTCTAACCTCTCTGAGCTTTGACAAATATTTGAGAACTATTGGATATACCGCCTTTGCAGGCTGTACTGCCCTTGAATCCGTAGACCTTGGAAGCAGCACCTCCATTACACTCGATCAGTCTGCATTTAACGGCTGCACGAAGCTGAAGAAGATAGTTATCCCCTCGGGTGTGACCAGTATCGGCACGTATGCGTTCCGTAACTGTACCGGTCTTATGTACGTTGAGTTTCTGGGCAATTATCCCTCTATCAATACGGATGCCTTCAGCGGCACCACCTGTCATGCATATTATCTTTCCTCAAAGTCCTACTGGACATCAAGCAACCTTGTAAATTACGGCGGAACCATTACCTGGGGTATTATTTCCCAAAGAGGCACCTGCGGCACGAATGCTGAATGGATCCTTGATACTGACGGTAATCTTTATATCTGCGGCAGCGGATCAATGACAACATACTCTGAAAGCACCAAGGCTCCCTGGTATGACGTACGCTCAAGCATCAAGATGGTGACGCTGCGCGGAGTGAGCAGTATTGGCAGCTATGCATTCAGCGGATGCAATAAGATCACGGATATCACTCTCAGCTCATCAACGAACTCTGTGGGCACATATGCGTTTGCTGATTGCGTAGCTCTTGACGTAGTTATATTTGAAGGAAACGGCCCAAGCTTCGGAACAAATTCCTTCTCAGGCACCGAATGTGAGGTGTGGTATCCCAGTACGGCAAGCTCATGGTCTTCATCAATGCGTCAGAATTACGGCGGAACATTAACGTGGAGAAGCTTTACCGTAAGAGGAAACTGCGGAACGAATGCAAAATGGGCCCTTGACAGCACAGGAACCTTGGCTGTTATCGGCACAGGCGATATGAGCGATTACAGCACAACCTCAAGTCAGCCCTGGTATTCTAACCGCTCCTCCATCAATGCAGTTGTCATCGGAGACGGTATTACTTCTATCGGTTATCAGGCATTCAGCGGCTGTTCCTCTATCAAAACGGTTACAATCGGTCAGACGGTATCGACCGTTGATAACTATGCGTTCCTGAACGCAACCGGAATTGAAAGCATTACGTTTACAGGCAACGCTCCTACCTTTAATTCCTCAAGCTTCTCAAAGGTTACCGCAACCGTCTACTATCCTCTGACGGATACGACGTGGACGTCATCAAAGCGCGCAAATTACGGCGGCACACTCACCTGGGTAGCAGTTTGTACAAGACATAACGAGGTCACAGACCCTGCGGTAGAGCCTACCTGTACTGCAACGGGACTTACGGAGGGTACTCACTGTTCGCTTTGTAACGAGGTGTTCACAGCTCAAGAGGTAGTTCCCGCAAAGGGACATTACGTGCAGGGCCCCGACGGCTCGTCAGTTCCCGCAGATACCGTTGAGCCTGATTGCGTAAATGCAATCAAGTGCACCGTTTGTAATAAGATTGCAATAAATGCGGCCGGACACAGAGTTCTCGGTACCACACTTGTTGAAACAGATCCTATTACTATTACAAATAGCTCCTCCTATCCATTCTCGCTGGATAACGGGGTTTATTATTCTACTAACAAAAACGGAAACTCTACATCCGAGCTTCGGATCACTGTTCAATACGATTGCTCTCTTACGTTGAAATACGGCGTTTCCAGCGAAGAGGATTACGATAAGCTTCGTATCTATCTGAATGGAATCACAAAATCTTCAATTTCAGGCGAGGTCTCTGAAAAGACCTTGACCCTTACACTTTTGGCAGGCGATTACGTTGTGGTAAGCTACAGCAAGGACGGATCGGTAAATCACGGCTCCGATCAGGGCTGGGTAACATTGGTTTATGACTGGGTAATGGCAGAACACATCGAAGACGTGCCTGCAGATACTGCTGAGCCCGGATGCACCGAGGGAGTTGTCTGCAGATACTGCGATACGGTTATTAAGGAGCCTGTAGGTCACCGTGTGATCATTCAGGATGAAGCTCCTGAGATTCCCTTTAACGTAGTTAATGAGTCGTCAGTACCCTTCGTTCTCTCAGACGGAGTATACTATTCCGAAAATCACGGCTCATCCTCATCCTCAGAGCTTGTGTTCAATATCACCTACGACTGTACGGTAACGCTTAATCACGGAGTTTCAAGTGAGACCACCCACGATAAGCTTGTAATATTCCTGAACGGAACGGCAAAGAGCACTATTTCCGGTGTCGTATCCGATAAGATATTAACCCTTGAGGTAAAGGCAGGAGACGTTATCACAGTCCGCTACAGCAAGGACAGCAGTGTAAATAAGAACGATGATATGGGCTGGGTATCCGTTGAATATACGGTGGTACCCTCTCAGGAGATCGTATTTACAGATAGCCTTGAGGCAGGCTGTGAGGATATTATCTGCGACTTCTGTAACGAGGTCGCAAAGGAAGCACTTGACCATGATATTACCGAGTGGACCGTTGTTGAGGAATCCACCTGCATAAAGGCGGGCACAAGATCCGGTGAGTGCTCGCGCTGCGGACACGTTGAATATGAATCTATCCCCATGATCGATCACGTTGAAGAAGCAGATCCCCGCGTTGAGGCGACCTGTACCGAAACGGGCTTGACGGAAGGATCTCATTGCTCCGTATGTAATACGGTGATCGTTAAGCAGAATGTTATTGCCTCTCTCGGTCACGATGAAACGACCCACGCAGGCAAGAGTGCTACCTGTACTGAGGGTGGTTGGAGCGAATACGTGACCTGCTCAAGATGTGACTATACTACTTACGAGGAGATCGCACCTCTCGGTCACGATGAGATCACCAATGAAGCAAAGGCTGCTACCTGCACGGAGAGTGGTTGGAGCGAATACGTGACCTGCTCAAGATGTGACTATACTACTTACGAAGAGATCGCACCTCTCGGTCACGATGAGATCACCAATGAAGCAAAGGCTGCTACCTGTACTGAGGGTGGTTGGAGCGAATACGTGACCTGCTCAAGATGTGACTATACTACCTACGAAGAGATCGCGCCTCTGGGCCATGATGAGATCACAAATGAAGCAAAGGCTGCTACCTGTACTGAGAGCGGCTGGAGCGAATACGTGACCTGCTCAAGATGCGATTATACTACCTACGAGGAGATCGCACCTCTCGGCCATGATGAGATCACTAATGAAGCAAAGGCTGCTACCTGTACTGAGAGCGGCTGGAGCGAATACGTGACCTGCTCAAGATGCGATTATACTACTTACGAAGAGATCGCGCCTCTCGGTCACAGCTATGAAAACGGAAGCTGCACTCTTTGCGGTAAAATCAAAAACGAGGGTGAAGATGATATTGTACTCGGCGATATAGACGGCGACGGCGTTGTAAACGGCAAGGATGCCAACGTTATCAAGCAGTATATCGCGGGCTTCATTTCCCTTGATGAAAAAGCCATTGCGGCGGCAGACGTTAACGGAGACGGAACCGTTAACGGTGTGAATGCGAACCTTATTGCGAGGTACCTTGCAGGCGCCATCGGCGGATTCTGATTTAAATAAAATCCAAATAAAAAAGAGAGCCCCGACCGCATTTGCGGCCGGGGCTCTGTTAAACGTAAAGGAGATGCCTAGCATCTCCTTTCAGCTTGTCGATAAAGGTATCGACAAGCTGACTTCGGGCTGTCGAAAAGGATGCAGAAGCCGTGAATTGTCCGTCGTCGGCGTACAAAGGTACGACAGAGGGACAATTCGCGGCTAAAAAGCCGCATTTAACAATGA
>JAFQDC010000085.1 GCA_017416205.1 Clostridia bacterium
AAGGATGCAGAAGCCGTGAATTGTCCGTCGTCGGCGTACAAAGGTACGACAGAGGGACAATTCGCGGCTAAAAAGCCGCATTTAACAATGAAATCCGCCGAAGTAATCGGCGGATTTCTACTTTTTTACTGCGTTTTTCACTTAACTAAATACTATATGTTTTGCGGCTTTTGTTCTGCGCCTTTTTCGACAGTCTGAAAGGACTTTTTTCAAAAAAGTTTCTGCGTATCCCTCTTTATACCTCATAAAAACGATCGTCTTGTCGGGCAAGACGGTCGTTTCTGTTTCTATTTTCTGTTTCGCGCTTCCTTGACTGCCTCGATTATTTTTTCGAGGGATTCTTCTGTTTCAAGGCCTGCGCAATTAACGGTTATATCTGCATATTTTTCATAAAGGGGAGCTCTTTCTCGGTATATATCCTCAAGGGTTTCCCCCTCCTTCATAACGATGCCGCGGGTTTTGATATTACGGACGCGACGCAAAACCTCCTCGCAGGGAAGCTGTAAATAAATGAGAGTTCCAAGCCTTTGCAGATTTTTCATAGCTTCATTTGAAAGCACCACGCTTCCGCCCGTAGCAATGACCGTTCTATGAAGATCCCTGATTCCCGATACCACTCTTGCTTCAGCTTCAAGAAAGCCCCCTAGCCCCTTCTTTTCGATGATCTTGAAAAGGGGGAGCTTTTCCTCTCTTTGAACAAAGAGATCGGTATCGCAAAAGGAATACATTTCGGCTTTTGCATAAAGTACTCCAAGGGTGCTTTTTCCGCTGCCGGGCATTCCTATGAAAATGATATTATCAGGTGTGGGTCGCATAGTATTTCTCCAGTCGGTCAAGGGCAATGGTCTCAGTAGTTCTGAGGCCGAAGCGGCGGATCAGCTCATCTGCTTTTTCTGCAGTTTCAGTATCTGTGAACTGATCGGGAAGGTGTGCATCAACTCCGATGATGACGGTGCTGTCGCACTCTGCCACCACCTCCAAAAACTCAATGCATGGGTAGTGGCGCTCTCTGAGGATGCCGAGAGTATTCAATTCAACGGGAAGACCAAGGCGGTTCGATGCCTCGCAAAGCCTTCTCATTTCCCTTTTAAATGCAAGGTGTGATCTGTCAAAATTCGGAAGATCGGGATGTGCAAGGTAGGAAAACAGTCCTGTTTCCAAGGCCTCGATGCACTGGTCCGTATATTTCACAAGCTGGCTTTCTTCCTTTATCCAATGGGCAGAAAGTCCGTGCTGATCATCATCAAGAAAGTGCTGACCGAGGATAAGGTATTCGATGCCGTAGGGCTTGATAAATTCAAGAAGGCCGGGGAAAAGCTTCGGATAATACTCAGCTTCAAGGCCGAGATGGATCTCGATCTTACCACTATACTGTTCCTTTAGGCTGTTTATGCTTGTTACGTAATCCGAAAGCTGATCGGGGCGCATACGGTAAAAGGAATAGTAATCCCCGTCAAAGCCAACGTATGGCGTGTGATCTGAAAAGCCAAGCACCTCAATACCTGCCTCTATTGCCACGTCTACGTATCTCTGATCCGAGCAGCCTGCGTGGTTACACCTTTCGGTGTGGGTATGGAAATTTGCTTTCATTTTCTTTGTTAATCGCTGTAAAGTATCTCCTGCAGGTATTTTCTGCAAGCACTAAGATCGGGAACAAGCACTGCCATTCCTCTGATATACATAGAAGTAAAGGTCCCGTCTGCGGGGATGCGGTACTGCTCGATACCCTCTGCGTTCATTGAATACACGGTCATGACAAGGCTCATTATCTGTCCGTTTGTCATATTAGTTTTTATCTGTGGGAATATCTCATCAACAAGCTGAAGAATAAAGGGAACGCTCACAGTCTCCTTAAGACGGGCATACACTGACGCCATAGCCTTTCGCTGACGCTGAGTGCGGTCATAGTCTGCATTTCCGACGTATCTCATGGTGCAGTATGAAAGCGCTGCATCACCGTCCAGACGGTTTCTGCCTTCAACTGTACGGTGACCCCATACCTTCAGCATTGCGGCCTCCTCAGCATTAAGATCCACGTAGATACCGTCAAGCATATCCACCACCTTGACGAAGGCAAAAAAATCGATCTCTGCAAAGTAATCGATCCTAATGCCGAAGTTTTTTTCGATGGTTGCCTGCAAAAGCTCGTATCCGCCGAAAAAGTATGCGGTATTAAGTCTGTTATCGCTATACCCCGGTATCTGCACGTACATATCTCGCATGAGAGACGTGACCTTGAGCTTATTTGATTTTGTATTGACGGTAAGGATCATCATAGAATCGGTTCTGCCCGTAGTTCCTTCAGTTCTTGTGTCCTGACCCACAAGCAGGATATTTATAACGCTGTCACTGTGAAGAACGTTCACGTCATCATCCCAGATGATATCCTCAGGAGCTACGATCTGTGTTCCCTCCTGATACTCGTCCTCTTCAAATATCTCATCCTTTGGAGGCACTGTCTCAATTGGATCTCCGTCAGGCCTTTCGATTTTTGAAAGCTGAGAATTAATAAAAATATAAGCTGTGCCGACTGCCGCCAAGGAAAGCAGAAGCACCGAGGCAAGTATTATGGATACTACCCTCGCCCATATGGGGAATCTGCGTTTTTTTCTGTGCTTTTGAGTATCGGCCTCTGCGACCTTATTCTCAGACTTGATCTTATTTTCATCCATTATTGAATATCTCCTATTCGGGGTATTCCACGTGGGCAATGCCAACGGTTCCCTTGACCTTGAAGGAAACGTGGATCACTGCCATTTCCTGATCCTTTTCATCCTTGTCCTTCTTTTCCTCGCTGTCATCCCCCTCAGGGCTGAACACTACGTTGTGTCCCTTGGGATCCTTCTCAACCTCGATACCTCTCATATAGTTTTCAACAAATGAAAGAGGAACAAGAATATGAGAGCCTGCGTTTCGGCATTCGGCTTCAAGGATGATGCTCTGTCCGTTAATTGTGACGGTGGACTGGCCGTTCATAAAGATAACGTATTCCTCGCCGCCCTTACCGCTGCTGGTATCGGAAACGCCGTCGCGCGCGATAAAGCGCATAGCGCCAACACTTCCCACCGATATCATATCAAACCACTGCGATATTTCCGTAAAGTCAACATAAAGAACGTCTCCTCTGTAAGCGGCGGCCGCCTTTTCGGAATAAAATCCAACGTCCTCCATTGAATAAGATACCTCTCCACGTCTCTTTGAGCTGTCTGAATAGAAGGTGGTAAAATACCACCAGCCAAGGAGAAGTGAGAACACGAGGATCATAACACCGAGGCGCACAAAGAAGGTCTTTGTGCCGAGAAGGAATTTTTCCTTGTTAAAGCGCTTCTTCTTTCTTTTCGGAGGCTCTGCGGGCTTTCTTTGAGGAGCAGGTCTGCGCTGAGTATTTCTCTCATACAATATGCCCTCTGCAGTATAAACGGCGCTTCCCTCGGGAACTACCCAGCCGTTATTGGGTCGGCTTTGGGGGCTGCGCTTTTTTTGTGCTTCGGGTCTCTGACCATTCCTCTGTATAGGAGGTCTCTGACCCTGCATAGGCGGTCTTTGCCCCTGCATCGGAGGCCGCTGTCCCTGCATAGGAGGTCTCTGCCCCTGCATTGGAGGTCTCTGCCCCTGCATCGGCGGACGCTGTCCCTGCATCGGTGGCCGCTGCCCCTGCATCGGAGGCCGCTGTCCCTGCATCGGCGGACGCTGACCCTGCATTGGTGGCCTTTGACCTCTCTGAACGCCGTTTGCGTTTCGCGGCATTGGAGTCATAGGGCGAAGGGGCATCTGATAATAGCCTCCCTGCGTTCTCATTTCCTCCGGCATAGGTCTTGCCGCAGGGCGCGGACGGGAGGTAGGTCTCTGACCCTGAATGCTATGATGCGGCTGCCCTGCATTCTGATTTGAGTTGCGGGGCGGCATCTGCTTTTGTCTTGCGGCACCGCCGCGACGGGGGTCTATGGGTCTTTTCTGATTATTCACGGCGGCACCTCCTTTTCTCACTTGATCTTACTTAGTCTCCGCTATTATGAAATAGGGGGAAGTGGGGGAATTCAGCATCTGGAACTTTGCGATGCAAAGCTTATATCGTGAAAGAGTTGAAAAATACTGCTGAAGCTCCTCTCCCTCGAGAGCACCCTCGGGATGTCCGGGGTATACCGCCACCAAGAGGATGGCATCGCGGTCAAGCATTGAGAGCGCATTTTCAACTGCGGGAAGAGTGGTCTCTCTCATTGTTGTGAGAGCCTTGTTGCCGCTTCCGGGCATATAGCCGAGATTGAACATTCCCGCCTTTATTTTATGGTCTACGTAATTTATTGCGTTATGGTGAGAGTCGCAGATAAGTCTCCAGTTTTCGGGGCATCCCCAGTCGCGGAGGTTCTTTGCGGTGCTCTCAAGAGCCTTCGGCTGAATATCGAAGGCTGTCACCTTACCGCCAATTCCCACGGTCTTTGAAAGGAATTCCGTATCGTGACCGTTACCCATGGTAAAGTCAACGCAGGCATCGCCCTCGTGGAGGTGGGAAAGGATAAAGTGCTTCTGAAGAGTGAGAAGGTCTACCATCAGCCTATCTTCTCCTGAGCTTTATCAAAGGCGCGGAGGTTTACTTCCTTTGCTTTTGCGGGAACGCAGGCCTCAACTGCCGCGCGGAGCACGTTACGGTCAAAGCCGAGAACGTGGGATGCAAGACCGATAAGAGCAACGTTTGCCGCCTTTTCGCTTCCTGCCTCCTTTGCCATTGCCTGAGCATCCTCAGCGATGATATCAACGCAGAGAGCCTTTATCTTCTCAACGATCTCGTCGGGATAAGATGCGGCGCCGATAATAACGGGCATAGGATTGATCTGCTGCACGTTTGTAACGATAGTGCCGCCTATCTTAAGATAGGGAAGCCATCTTGCCGCCTCAAGCTTTTCAAAGGAAAGGATAACGTCAGCCTCGCCCTCGCAGATAACGGGGGAAGCTACGCTCTCGCCGTAGCGCACGTATGTAACAACGCTTCCGCCTCTCTGGCTCATACCGTGTACCTCGGAGACCTTAACATCATATCCTGCATTCATTGCAGCGGCGCCGAGAATACGGGAAGCAAGGAGAGAGCCCTGTCCGCCAACGCCGACGATCATTATATTCTTAGTATTCATTGTCATTAC
Organism: Clostridia bacterium; assembly: GCA_017416205.1. Lineage (GTDB taxonomy): Bacteria > Bacillota > Clostridia > Oscillospirales > CAG-272 > Avispirillum. Next base: position 5,136 of record JAFQDC010000085.1, read on the forward strand.
CTCATTACTTTACAAATGCATCAAATGCGCACATGCTCTCGCAAAGACCGCATCCCACGCACATAGCAGGATCAACTACGGCCTTCTTGCCCTTTTCAGTCTCGATCATGGAGATTGCAGGACAGCCGATCTTCATACAGGACTTACAGCCGCGGCACTTGTCCGTATCAACGGAGAGTGCGGGCTTTCTCTCAACGCCCTTGAGAAGAGCGCAGGGGCGGCGGCAGATGATAACGGAGGGAACGTCGCTTTCGAGCTCTTCCTTGATAGTTGTCTCGAGAAGCTTCATATCAGCAGGGTCAACTACTCTGATATGTTCTCTTGCAACGCCGAGAGCCGCGCAGATATCCTCAAGGGAGATATAGGGAGCGGCATCGCCCTTAAGAGTCTTACCTGTAAGGGGGTTCTCCTGATGGCCTGTCATTCCCGTGATGCTGTTGTCAAGAATGAGAACTGTGGAGAAGCCGCCGTTGTATACGATATTGACAAGGCCTGTCATACCGGAGTGCATAAAGGTGGAGTCACCGATAACGGCAACGCTCTTTCCTTCCTCGCCGCGAACCTTATTGAAGCCGTGAAGTGCGGAAATGGATGCGCCCATACAAAGAGTGGTATCCATTGCGCCCAGGGGGGCAACTGCGCCAAGGGTGTAGCATCCGATATCGCCGTAAACCGTAACGCCAAGCTTCTTGAGAGTATAGAAGGTACCTCTGTGGGGACAACCGGGGCAAAGCACGGGAGGACGGGGAGGGATCTCATCGGCGATCATTGAGGAATCTGCTTCCTCGCCGAGAAGGTACTTACGGAGAAGATCCTGAGAGAACTCGCCGATGTTGGGAAGAACGTTCTTTCCTACAACGTCGTAGCCGAGCTTTCTTACGAAGTCCTCGATAACGCTGTCAAGCTCTTCGATAACGATGATCTGCTCAAGTCCCCGGCAGAATTCGCGAATAAGCTTTTCGGAAAGGGGATTGACGAGACCAAGCTTCAGGTAAGAAGCGCCCTCTCCGAATACTTCCTTTGCGTAGTTATAGCAGTTACCTGCTGTGATGATACCGAGAGTTGTATCATTCTTTTCAATTTTATTAAAGGGGCAGTCATATGCAAACTCTGTGAGCTGTCTGAGATGCTCTTCAACCACAACGTGACGCTTCTTTGCGTTTGCGGGCATCATAACATTCTTTGCGATGTTCTTTTCATAGTCGCGAACGGGAACATTCTTTCTCTCGCAAAGCTCAACGGGAGCGGAGGAATGGGAAACTCTTGTAGTCAGGCGAAGGATAAAGGGAGTATCGAACTTTTCGGAATACTCGTATGCCATAGCTGCAAACTCCTTGCACTCGCGGGAGTCGCAGGGCTCGACCATGGGGAGCTTTGCGGCAATAGCGTAGTGACGGGAGTCCTGCTCGTTCTGAGAGGAGTGCATACCGGGGTCGTCTGCAACGCCGATAACAAATCCACCGTTGATTCCTGTGTAGCCTGAAACGAAAAGGGGGTCAGCGGCAACGTTGAGACCAACATGCTTCATTGCGCAGAAAGCGCGGCCGCCGCCGATAGCAGCGCCGTATGCTGCCTCAAATGCAACCTTCTCGTTGGGCGCCCACTCTGCATACATCTCATCGTATTTAGCGGCAAACTCTGTGATCTCGGTGCTGGGGGTGCCGGGATAGCTGGATATAAAATGTACTCCCGCCTCGTAAAGACCTCTTGCCACAGCCTCGTTGCCGAGCATTATCTTCTTCATAAAAAATCAAACCTTTCTTTTATGTACTGCACTCAAATGGATATAGTGCACCATATTAATATACATAATAAATTATATAACCCCCTGCCCTCAAAGTCAAGAGAAGCGTGCGGATTTATTGGGAACATTGACAAGTATTCTGCGACATGATATAATATAATCAGAAAAAAGCATTTTTGGGAGGTGTATTATGTTTAATTTTCAAAGATCTGCCTTAGCACTCACAATGTCAGCGCTGCTCTTGCTTTCTCTTTTCGGCTGTTCTGCAAATAAAACCGAGGACGAAACTACCGCCGCAGAACCTCTTGATACTACGGAATCCGCCGTCACTACGGATAATTCTCCGGGATTGAATATCAAAGACAACTCCCTGATAATTGATAACGTATACGGCTACGAGTCGGCTCTACAGTTTAGCGACACCATGGAGACTCTGGAAAAAGAATACGAGAAATATAAAAAGCTTGATACTATCACCGTAGGCGAAGGAAAGCTCAGTATCACGTTTGTGGAATACGAGGACGCAGACGGCAATATCAGCTACGAGCTCAGATGCTCCGGCATTGAAGCCTTCGGACATAACCTTACCTTTGAAGAAAGCTACGATCTTTACGGAAATTTCACCCTTTATACGTTCACGGCTGACGGCGCTTTCGTCTTTGAATATGAAAACCGTGATACGTTCCTTATTACCAAAGAAGGCCCCCTATCGCTTCTCCAAGGGGAGCATCTGAATCCTCCTGCCGATAAGGCCGCCCTTGATGATTGGAGCTGCAAAAGCTTTTACACCTTCACTCTTCGTGAGGACGGAACCCTGGGCTATGTGCGCATCCCGAGAAAATATCTCTTTACAAACGTTTTTGCAAATCAGATAAGATATTGCACGTCCCTCTCGGAATTTGCAAAGGAAGAGGGATACGTGGAATTTGAAAACGGACAGCCCGTTTATCGCCCCGAGAAAAAATATACTGCAGGTGAGGTGTACGATATTGAAGAGCTGTATAGATCGACCATGGCATTTGCCGCAGAGCAGGAGAATAAAGAAGAATACCTGAAAATAATCGATTTTCCCAATGTGGAGAGCTTTGAGGAATTTCTCGCATACAACAAGGAATGTTATAAAGAAGCTGAATAATAACATAAAAGAGCCGTCAGACAAACGGCTCTTTTTATGTGGTACCGTGATACGGTATGTCAAGGGGCAAGTGCAAATTTTCTGCAAACCCGTAGGGGAGCACTGAGTGCTCCCGCGTTTCAGAACGGTAGCGTAAATTTAAGAATACCGAGATTTTATATGCAGAATGAATGGTTAAATTGTAGGGACAGGCGTCCTCGACTGTCCTTATGTGTGAAATAACATTTGATTTGTTGCACAGACGGTGAGATGTCACGATGTAAGCCTTCCCTTGTGAGGGAAGGGGGACCGCGCCAGCGGTGGATGAGTAGTCCTACGAGAAAATAGCTCTAAATAGAAAACTACTCATCCGCATAGCAACTTGTTGCGTTAGCCCTTACTCTGACAATGGAATGCTCGGTATCTACATACCAACGGTTCAGTAGTGTCATTTTTTAAGTAAA
>JAFQDC010000086.1 GCA_017416205.1 Clostridia bacterium
ACTTGGGTCCTCGCTCCTGCGAGGACAGAGCGGGCACATAGACTTTAAGCTTAGTTTTACATTACGTCCGCGGGGGAAGGACTAACTTGGGTCCTCGCTCCTGCGAGGACAGAGCGGGCACATAGACTTTAAGCTTAGTCTTACATTACGTCCGCGTGGGAAGCTATCCAACGTGTTCCATCATCTCCCCCGTCAAACCAAAACTTGACGGCAAAAAGCATTAGGTTCTGTCGCAAAATGCGACAGAACCTATACTCACCTTATCATATCAATGCCCTGCTGCAGAACGGCTGCGCTGATGGCGCCTCTCGCGTATGCTATAAGGTAACCCTCGGCATCTATAAAATAGGTGGTGGGGAATGCGGTGACGCCGTATGCATTCTTTGCCTCTGCATCGGGATCGAAGAACACGGGGAAGGAGTATCCGTTATCAGCAATGACCTTTTTCGCATCCTCTTTTGTGTCGATGCTCGTAACGTTGACCATCAGAAAGTGTACCTCCCCCGAAAGCTCAATGTGTTTTTCATTAAAGTCGGGCATTTCCATCCTGCAGGGAGCGCACCAGCTTGCCCAGAAATTGAGGACTACGGGTTTTCCGAGGTAGTCAGAAAGCTTTACCGCATTTCCGTTTATATCGTACACCGTGAAATCGGGAGCTACAGGCTCCTCTCTCGGAGGCTTTGGAGGAGTAGTTTCGGGTGCGGTAGTCTCCGGAGGAGTAGTTTCGGGTGGAGCGGTTACCGCAGGCTCAGTTTCGGGAGGGAGTGTCACAGGGGGCTCAGTCTCAGGGGGGACGGTCACGGGCGGCGTAGTTTCTGCAGGCTCCGTTTCGGGAGCCTTGCTTTGAGTTGTCTCGGAGGGTTTTTTTGCAGCAGGCGTTGACGTCTCTGCCTTTCGTGTTTCTGCCTTCACCGCCTCAGGCTTTGATACAGACTTTTTTTGTGTGATAGCCTCGGAAACGGGAGCGGTTTCTTCTTCGACTGACTTTTTTTCCGTATCCTTCTCTTTTGCCGTTACGGTCGTATCTTCGTTTTCAGTCTCCTCAAATTCTGTCAGCTCGGGGACGTTTGCTGCCGGAAGATCACTGTTTTCGTTTTTGGCGGGTGCAGGTGAGTTATCTATCATTACTACCGTAGTTCCGTCATCCTTTTCGGCTACGATGATGTCCTTGCCGTCAGGCTTGTTCAAGTGAAAATATACTGCCAAGACCACGCCGATAACTAAAACAGACGTAGGAAGCAGAGTCAGAAGCAATCTCTTTTTATTCATAGTAACCTCCTTATATTATTTTGAATCTATTGAATTGTTACTTTTTCCTTCTGTGATCACAGTATACCTGAAAAAAACAGCACTTTCCGTGATCAAATCACAATAGAGATTTGCGCATATTCCCTTTTTCAACTATTGCTTGATATACTAAACAACCAATTGATAATTGAAAAACACAGGATAAAAGCTATAATGAAATTGTAAGCTTACAAAATCAAATAATTTAAGAGGTTTAATATGATAATCAATATCGGTACTATAATTAAAGATCTACGCAAAGAAAACAATGTGACTCAAGAGACTTTAGCAGTTGCTGTCGGTGTTACCCCTCAGGCCATTTCCCGTTGGGAGGCAGGGGGAAGCTACCCCGACATCGAGCTTTTGCCCTCCCTTGCAGACTTCTTTTCTGTCAGCACGGATGAGCTTCTCGGATATAAAATGTCTGAACGGGAAAAGCACCTTGCCGAAGTAAAAGAAGAAATGTACAGAATTGCGGAGTTCGGCAAAACTGACGAAAGACTTGAATTTGTAAGAGCAGCCTTTGCAAAATATCCTTCAGATTGCGAAATACGCCAACAGCTCAGTGTATGTCTTTCTAACAAATATATTGAAACCAATGAAAAAGCATTGTTGGATGAAGCGGAAAGCCTTTCTCTTTACGTAGTAGAAAACTGTAAGGATGCTGATATCTATTACGATGCCATCAACACGCTGATATGGATATATTCCGAAAGAGAGCAGACCGATAAGGCTCTTGAAATGTTAGAGCGTCTGACGCCAATGAAATATTGTCGTGAATTATCAATGACACGTTACGGTATTGGAGATGGGAACGGTGAACTCTACGATCAGGACGTCATTGACAAGCTGACAGACTTTTTGGGCATGGCTATAAGAGGTCTTGTTCTTGATAACGAGCTGCCAAACGACCCATCCACATGGGATAAGAAAATTAAGATGCTCGCGACCGCGAATGAAATATATTCTCTAATTTACGGAGAAGATATGATGTTCTATCACTGCCGCGTGGGAACCAATTACAGGATAATGGCTACCTATCTCATAGCACAGGGCAAGACCGAGGAAACTCTTACGGCTCTTGAAAAAAGCTGTGAGCATACCATAGCATACGACAGATCTTATCTCTGCGATCATGGCAAAAATTATACTTCTATTTTTGTGGATAAGATCACATATCCCGAGCCCGGTAAAGACTTTCACGAGCTGAAGGAGCATTCCCAAAGCTGGGTCATGCTCGATCGCCTGCAGCAGGACAGATACGACTCTATCCGTAACGACGAGCGCTTCATAGCAATCGAAAAAGCTCTCAGGGAATACGAGAGATAAAAAGTGACCTCCGGCTTGGCGTGATACTCTTAACGGAGTATCACGCCAGTTCTATTCGCCTTCCCACAGGGGCCCCTACGACAACAAAGTTGTCGCGGGGAGTGGGTGCGGCGAGTGATATTGCTACACAGTGTTATTCGGCTTACGCCGAGTGATATTTGCTTCGCAAGTTTATGGGCGAATAGAATATCACTGAAGCCGCAAGGCTTCAATATCACTTTCTTTTGGAAATATCTCGCCACAGGCGAGGTTTTTTCAAAAGAAAATATCACGCTGACGATAGTCAGCATATCACTTAACAGACAAAAAGAAAGAGAAGACTCGTTAATATACGAATCTTCTCTTTTCTGTTGTTAGTGAGTTTGGGCTACTGCCCAACTGAATTTGTGCATACAAATGCGATGCTGGTTCTTAACAGAAATAGGTATGATTACAAATTCTCCGATAAGAACAACAACTATTGGCCGGAGGTCATTCTTTATCTTATTTTATCAAGGTTTTTCTGAAGGGTATCTGCACTTATGGTGCCTCTGAATCTTGCTATGATATATCCCTCCGCATCTATGAACAGGGTCGTGGGATATCCGTCGATCTTGTATGTATCCACAGCGTCAAGATCAACGTCATAAAGAATGGGGAAGGTGTAGCCGGTTTCATTGAGATAAGCCTGAATGTCCTTCATTGTGTCATATCCCGTAACGTTGACCATAAGGAACTGTACTTCATCGCCGTATTCCAGATATTTTTCGTGGAAATCGGGCATTTCCTTCTTGCAGGGAACACACCAGGTCGCCCAGAAGTTGAGAACTATGGGCTTGCCTATATAATCTGTAAGATAAACCTTATTTCCGTTTGCATCGTAAACCGTAAAATCATCCATCCAGGGCTCGGTGCGGTCGGGATCTACGGGCCTTGTCACAGGAGGCCTGGTTTCTTCGGGCTTTGCAGTCTCTGCAGGCTTTGCAGTTTCTGCAGGCTTTGCAGTCTCTGCGGGCTTTACCGTTTCTGCGGGCTTTGTGGTCACCGCAGGCTTCTTTGCCGTAGTCTCGGCAGGCTTTGTCTGAGAGGGCTTAGACTGAGAAGGCTTAGACTGAGAGGGCTTTTTTGTTTCGGCCTTTGTTGTATCGTCAGCCTTAGTTGTTCCCTCGGCTTTTGTAGTATCTTCCGGCTTTGGTACTTCGGAGGTGTTATCCGCAGAGGTGGATTCCTCAGGCTCTGCTCTTTCGGTGTCGTTTCCCGTTGTTTCCTCAGGAACTGCTTCCTCGTCTTCGGTCACGTCAACTTCAGCGTTGGTTGTTTCAGCTGTGGTATCTGTACCGTCGCCCTTATCATCTTTGGAAAGCAGAGAGAAAACAATACCAAAGATAATGGCGCAGACTGCAGCAGCACTGATGACGATTATCAATATCGATCTTTTATTCATATCTGCCTCCGATTTGTATTATCTGGATCGTACTACTGCTATTATAATACGACAAAAACGGGAAATCAAGAAAAACTATGTTCTAATTTTAAAAATCGAGGTGCATTTTGGTGCTTATCTTTCCCTATTGCAAGAAGGGGGAAAATGGTGTATAATACATAGAGATACTTACTTTGAAGGGTGGGATAGTGATGACAAAGAGAACAGCGAAGGAGCTTCTGAGCGTTTTTCAAAAAAAGGGACTTACCTTTTCATCGGCTGAGTCCTGTACCGGCGGTATGATATGCGAGAGCCTTACCGATCTTGCAGGCTCCTCCTCGGTGGTCCTCGGCGGAGTCGTATCTTATTCAAACGAGGTAAAAATGAAGGTGCTTGGAGTTTCGCCTGATACCCTTTCATCCGTTGGCGCGGTTTCAGAGGAAACTGCATATGAAATGGCAGAGGGAGTAAACCGTCTGACGGGGGCTGATATCTCAGTTTCAGTTACGGGTATTGCGGGCCCCGGCGGCGGAAGCATAGAAAAGCCCGTCGGCACCGTATGCTTTGGCGTTACCTGCAAGGGTATTACAAAAACTGAAAAGCAGAATTTCCCCTCTACCCTTTCAAGAGATGAAATACGCCGTCTTTCTGCAGCTTATGCAATGAATATGGCAATAGATGCCGCAAAGGAGCTTTGATATGCTTGAAAATATAAAATCTCCTCGCGATATAAAAGAGCTTAACGATAGTGAGATAAACCTTCTCCGGGATGAGCTTCGCGAAAAAATAATAGATACCGTTTCAAAAAACGGAGGCCATCTTGCATCAAATCTGGGAATGGTCGATACTACGGTCGCCCTTCACAGAGTTTTCAATTCTCCCGAGGACACCATAATCTTTGACGTTGGCCACCAGTGCTATGCCCACAAGCTTCTGACGGGCAGATACGACCGCTTTGACACTCTCCGTACCTTCGGCGGTCTCTCAGGCTTTACCTCAAGGGGCGAAAGCGAGCACGATGCTCTTACCGCGGGTCACTCGGGCAGCGCTCTCCCCGCGGCCCTCGGTATTGCCCGCGCAAACGTGCTTGACGGCAAGGACAGCTACGTTGTCTGCGTTATCGGTGACGGCTCCTTTACCAACGGTATGGTTTACGAGACTCTCAATAACTGTAACGACGAAAAGCTGAAGCTTATAATCGTTCTTAACGATAACGAAATGTCCATATCCCAGAACGTTGGCGGTATGGCAAGGTATTTCACCCGTCTGCGCAACTCCAAAAAATATTTTAAGCTGAAAAAGGCTGTTCAGGCGTTCTTTCAGAAAATACCCGGAGTTGGCAAAAAGCTGGTAAGAGGCGCATATAAATCAAAGGAATTTATAAAGCATCTGTTGCTCCATACAAATATGTTTGAAAACATGGGCCTTTATTATCTCGGCCCTGCCGACGGCAACGACGAGCGGAAAATGGAGCAGCTCCTTGAGGAGGCTAAAACCAAGGATAAGGTAACTCTTATCCATATGATAACCCTGAAGGGTAAGGGCTACGAGCCTGCGGAAAAGCAGCCCGATATGTATCATTTTGCGGGCTCCCTCAAGGCGGAAGAGAGCACCGATAAAAAAAGCAGCGAGACCTTTTCCTCAGTCTTTGCAGATACGGTCTGTGAGCTTTCAGAAAAGGATCCCCGCATAGTTGCGGTGACTGCCGCAATGGATAAGGGAACGGGGCTTTCACGCTTCAAGGAAAAATATCCCGACAGATTTTTTGACGTGGGTATTGCAGAGGAATGCGCCGTCACCTTCGCGGGCGGCCTTGCCATTGGGGGAAAGCTTCCCATCTGCGCTCTTTACTCCACCTTCTTCCAAAGAGCATACGATCAGCTTCTTGAGGATATAGCTCTTCAGAACGTTCACGCGGTGATCGCAATAGACCGCGCAGGTCTCGTTCCCGGCGACGGCGTTACCCATCAGGGAGTTTTCGACGTTCCTCTTCTGTCCACAGTTCCGGGTATCACCCTTTATTCTCCCGAGACCTTTGAGGAAACGAGATTCACCCTGAAGAGGGCAGTTCACGGTGAGGGGCTTTGCGTTGTCCGCTATCCGAAGGGCAAGGAGGAGGTCTTTGACCGCTCAAACTTCAAAGAGATCGGAGAGGGCGTGTTCTCTGACGGAGACCTGGGCGCTGAGATCGTCATACTGTCCTATGCGAGAACTGTAAAGGCAGCGTATGAAGCAAAGAAAAAGCTTTCCGAAAAATATAAGACCTCCTGCGTAAAGATAGTAAGGCTCCTGCCTCTTGATAAGGAGGCGGTGATGGAGGCCTGCCGCAATGCCCGTCTCGTGTGCATAGTTGAAGAGAGCATGCGCCACGGCGGTATGGGTGAGCAGATCGCATCCCTGCTTTCACAAAACGGTATTCTTTGCGATACCCTTATTATGGCAGTGGACGATTTTCTGCCTCACGGAGAGATACCGGAGCTTTCGGCCCTTTGTAATTTTACCTGCGATAATATAGTTGAAAGCATAGAAAAAAGATTGCATAATGCAGGAATATAACAAATTTATTTCTTATTTGCGTAAAATCCCGCCTTTAAATGGCGGGATTTTGCATTTATTGTATTGACTTTATGCAAAAATGTGTTTATAATGAGCCTGCGTGCAAAAGCACAGTTCAAAGAAAGAACGGTTACTGAAATGGCAGAGATTACAAAAAAACAGTTTAAATATAACGATATAAACGGAGAGCGGGACGGAAGAGTAGAGTTTTCCGATACCACAAATCTTATAGAGCAGTCTGTATATCACTATTCTCTTCAGGAGAGAGAAACACCCTATCTTTACCGTCAGCTCTACAGCTACGATGAGGTGCCCCGCGTTTCCTTTAACCATCGTCACGTGCCTATCAATATGCCCCGTGAGATCTGGATCACAGATACCACCTTCCGTGACGGTCAGCAGGCAGGCGCTCCCTTCACCGTTCAGCAGATAGTAGATCTTTATAAGCTGATGAACCGTCTCGGCGGCCCAAAGGGTATTATCCGCCAGAGTGAGTTTTTCGTATATTCCGAAAAGGACCGTGAGGCAGTAAAGCGCTGCATGGATCTTGGCTTTGAGTTCCCTGAGATCACAAGCTGGATAAGAGCCTCTACAGAGGATTTCAAGCTTGTAAAGAGCCTTGGTATCAAGGAAACCGGCGTGCTCGTCTCCTGCTCAGACTACCATATATACAATAAGATGGGACTTACCCGTAAGGCCGCAATGGATAAGTATATCGGCGTTGTCCGCGAGGTGCTTGAAATGGGCATTCGTCCCCGCTGCCATTTTGAGGATATAACGAGAGCGGATTTCTACGGATTCGTTCTTCCCTTTGCAGAGGCGCTCCGCGAGCTTGGCGTTGAATACGGTATTCCCGTAAAGATCCGTGCCTGCGATACTATGGGCTACGGCGTTACCTATCAGGGCGCGGCTCTTCCCCGAAGTGTTCCCGGTATCATATACGGTCTTAATCACTACGCAGGTATTGACTCCTCAATGCTTGAGTGGCACGGACATAACGACTTCTATAAGGTAGTTACCAATGCCTCCACAGCGTGGCTCTACGGCGCTTCAAGCGTTAACTGCTCTCTTCTCGGCATTGGCGAGAGAACGGGCAACTGCCCTCTTGAGGCAATGTGTATGGAATACGCTTCCCTGAAGGGAACGCGTGACGGTATGGATCTTTCCGTTATCACCGAGATCGGCAGATATTTTGAAAACGAGATGGGCTACGTTATCCCCCCCAGAACTCCCTTTGTGGGACGTGATTTCAACGTTACGAGAGCAGGCATCCACGCAGACGGACTTCTCAAGGACCCCGAAATATATAACATCTTTAATACCGAAGCCATCCTCGGCCGTCCCGCATCCGTTGCGGTAGATGCTCACTCGGGTCTTGCAGGCGTTGCTTACTGGGTAAACACCCGCCTTTCCGAAAAGGGATGCAAAAAGAAGTTCACAAAGCGAAGCGAGGAGATCGTAAAAATCAAGGAGCTTGTGGACCGTGAGTATGCCGACGGACGCTGCACATCCCTCAGCGACGGCGAGCTAAGCGCCTTTGTTCGCAGTGTTATTCCCGAATTTAGTGAATATTTCAAATAAATCGGATCTTCAGGCTAAGTTTTATCCATTCTTTTTCGTAAAAAAGCAAAATAACTATTGCAATTTGATTTTTATTATGATACAATATCTAAGCGTCCGTATTTCCAGGACTAAAGAACGTAAATTGTAGATTAATATAAAGGAGATTTCAAAATGAACATCGCAATGCTTATTATCGGCATTATCCTTCTCGTATTTGCTCTCTTCCTCATCGTTGCAGTACTTATGCAGCAGGGTAAGGCACACAACCTTTCCGGTGCCATTGCCGGCGGCGCTGAGACATTCTTTGGCAAGTCCAAGGCTCAGACTATGAATAAGAAGCTTTCTGTTCTCACAACAGTTGTTGCTATCGTATTTGCACTTCTCGTTTGCGCTGTATACGTAATTCAGCCCAACTCCAAGAGCGCTGACGATTACGGCAGCTTCTGGGAGATGCTCTTCGATAACGGCGAAACTGAGGATCTCGGTGCTTCTGATGACAAGGAAGAGGTTGAGCACGATCACGACGGTGACGGTAAGCCTGACCACGATGCACACGAGCACGAGGACGAGGCTGAGGGCGACAAGGCTGACGATACTACCGCTGCTAAGGATGACAAGGCAGAGGATACAACAGCCGCTGATACAACCGCAGCTGAATAATTAAAAAGATGAAAGGTAAGCGCAAGGCTTACCTTTTCTTTATATATTAAAGGATCTGTATATGAATATTGATATTAATACACTTTGCTCTCTCAGCCGCCTTGCGCTCAGCGATGAGGAAAGGGATCTGCTTTTCGGGGATCTTGAAAAAATAGTTGCCTTTGCAAAAACTGTTGAGGGCGCGAGGGGTTTTCATAATATTGACGACTGTGACGGCGAAAGAAAAAATGCTTTTCGCCCCGACGTGCCCGCCGCAGGGGAGAGCGTTGATTATACGAAGAGCGCAGAGGAATCTAACGGGGAATATTTCTGTGTTCCGAGGGCGGTGGAATAATGAAGAAAATACTTGAAAGATCTGTCATTGAAAAGGCAAGAGACCTTCGTGCGGGGGAATACTCCGCCGTTGAGCTTACGGCAGCTTATCTTGACAATATTGAAGAGTGTGACGAAAAAATCGGCGCGTATCTTTTTTGTGACCGTAAGCTTTCTCTTGATATGGCAAAAAGGGCTGACGATATGCTGAAAGGGGGAGATGCGCCCCTTCTTTGCGGCATTCCCTTTGGAGTTAAGGATAATATCTGCACCGCGGGTATTCCCACAACTGCCGCATCAAAAATGCTTGAAGGGTATATCCCTCCATACAGCGCCACAGCTTATGAAAGGCTTGAGCGTGCAGGCGCCGTGCTGCTCGGAAAGACCAATATGGATGAATTCGGCATGGGCTCTTCAACTGAAAACTCTGCATATAAAATTACGAAAAATCCCAATGATCTGCGCCGCACCCCCGGAGGCTCCTCCGGAGGAAGCGCCGCCGCGGTGAGCGCAAATACCGCAGCCTTTGCCCTTGGCAGCGATACGGGAGGAAGCGTGCGCTGTCCTGCAGCATATTGCGGATGCGTGGGACTTAAGCCTACCTACGGCGCAGTATCCCGCTACGGCCTTATAGCTTTTTCTCCTTCTCTTGAGCAGATAGGCCCATTGACCCGAACCGTTCGGGATAACGCTCTCGTGTTTGAGGCAATTTCGGGAAAGGACCCGAAGGATCCTACCACAAAGGACCGTATTGGTGACACCCTTGCAGGTCTTGAATCGGGAGTTAAGGGTGTGAGAATAGGAATTGCAAGAGAGCTTGCAGACAGCAATGCTTCTGCAGAAACGAAGGAAGCTATATTCTCGGCGGCGAGGGCTCTTGAAAAAGAGGGTGCAACCATTGTTGATATCTCCCTTCCGTCTTTGGAATTGGCAACTGCGGCTTACTACATAATCTCCTCAGCTGAGGCATCATCCTGCCTTGCAAGATACGACGGGGTGAGATTTGGCCACAGAACAAAAAAGGAATGCCAAACGGTGGAAGAGCTTTTCAGAGAGAGCAGAAGCGAGGGCTTTGGAAAAGAGGTCAAGAGAAGAATACTTCTCGGAACCTTCGTGCTCTCTGAGGGAAGCTACGATGATTATTATAAAAACGCAACGAGGGTAAGAGGCCTTGTGAAAAGGGACTATGACTGCGCTTTTAAAAGCTGTGACGTAATACTCTCACCCGTGTGCCCCGATAAAGCTCCGTTTATAGGTGAGGAGAAGGACCCCGTTGACGTTTACCTTATGGATAAATTCTGCGTTGGCGCAAATCTTGCAGGCATTCCCGCTCTGTCTGTCCCCTGTAAAAAAAGTGCTGAAGGGCTTCCCGTAGGAATGCAGCTCACCGCGCCTTTTGGCGGCGAGAATATTCTTTACCGCGTAGCAAGAGCATATGAGGTTATAAGATGAAATATATCAATGATTACGAGCTTTGCGCGGGACTTGAGGTCCACGTAGAGCTGAAAACGAAAACTAAAATATTCTGCTCCTGCAAAACTGATTTCGGTGCAGAGCCGAACACTCAGGTGTGCCCTGTGTGCCTTGGTCATCCCGGTACCCTGCCCACCCTTAACGAAAGGGCGGTGGAATACGCTCTCAGAGCAGGTCTTTGCCTGAATTGCCGTATTTCAGAGTTATCGGGCTTTGACAGAAAGAATTATTTTTATCCCGACCTCCCTAAGGCTTATCAGATATCCCAGTATGAAAAGCCCATATGCGAGGGTGGCTTTCTCTCCATAGAAACGGAAAGCGGAGAAAAGAAGATCGGAATAACCAGGATCCATATGGAGGAGGATGCGGGAAAGCTCCTTCACACAAAGGAAAGAGGAACGCTTATCGACTACAACCGCGCAGGAGTTCCCCTCATCGAGATCGTATCCGAGCCCGATATCAGAAGCCCCGAGGAGGCGGTAGCATACCTCAGAGAGCTTCGCAGTATTCTTCTTTACGCAGGAGTCTCCGACTGCAAAATGAACGAGGGGTCTCTACGTTGCGACGTAAATCTCTCCGTCAGAAAAAAAGGAGTGGCTGAGATGGGAACAAGGTGTGAGCTGAAAAACCTCAATTCCTTTAAATTTATAGAAAAAGCCATGGAGTACGAATACCGCCGCCAGATCGAGGTGCTGGAGGGTGGCGGTGAGATAGTTCAGGAGACCCGCAGGTTTGACGAGTCCTCCGGCAAGACATTTTCTATGCGTAAAAAAGAAAAGCAGAGTGATTATCGCTTTTTCCCCGAGCCTGATCTTTTGAGGGTGGAGATCAGCGAAAAAATGATAGCTGAGGTCCGCTCTTCTCTCCCCGTGTTGCCGAAGGAAAGACGGGAAAAATACTGCGAAAGCTACGGTATACCCATTTCCGACGGAGTGATACTCACGCAAGACCGTAAAATTGCCGACTGGTTTGAAAAGGCGGCGCCCCTCACTCGCTATCCCAAGACCTGCGCCAATATGATCCTTTCGGAGATAATGGCCTTTGATGAAAGCGAGAGCCTTCCCGAGAGGATATCGCCTGAGAATATGGCGTCCCTTTGCGATATGGCAGGGGACGGTACTATCAATTCCGCCGTGGCAAAAAAGCTTATCCGCCGCATGTGGAAGTCTGATATAGACCCCGAAAAGGTAGTGGCTGACGAGGGCCTTGCCCAGATAAGAGACCGCGAGACTATCCGCACCTTTGTGAAATCGGCAATAGAAGCTATGCCCAAAGCCGTTGAGGATTACAAAAAAGGAAAAGAGACCGCCTCCCGCTCAATAGTCGGTAAAGCAATGGGTCTAAGCTCCGGCAAAGCCGCCCCAGATATTGTTGCTCTTCTTGTGGAGGAGGAGCTTTTGAAGCTGTAAAAAGATCATTTAACTAAGAGTTAATTGTTAACTATCCGTCTTTCATTGATATTATGCTTTTAATATGGTACAATGAACCCGTCATATCAAACTGATAGAGGTGAAAAAGTTGAGCTGCCTTTTTTGCAACAGAGAAAAACTAAAACCCACAGTTGTGTACGAGGATGAAACGGTACTTGCATTTATGGATATAGACCCTATAAATGAGGGACATATTTTACTTATTCCCAAAGAGCATTACGTTGATTTGGACGAAATACCCGATGAAATATTGACTCATTTAATGTTTGTATCAAAGAAAATTGTAGCCGCATTGAAAAAGCTATATGCTCCCGATGGCTATAGCATTATGCAAAACGGCGGAGAATTTAATGACGTTGGACATTATCATCTTCATATTTTCCCACGATACAAAGGCGACGGGTTCGGATGGACTTATAGAGAAGATTTTGCAAGAGTTAATTTTGAAATAGCCGAAAGAATCAAAGAAGTGATTGACTGAATACATGAGTTTATGCTGAAAAATATAAAATGGATATTCTTTGACATAGGATCTACTCTCTCTGATGAAAGCGAATGTTATCGGATAAGATTTGAAGAGATCACGAGAAACACAGAAATAACCGCAAGAGAGTTTGAAGAAAAGGTTATTGAGTTTTCGCGTCAAAATAAAAAAGGTGACTGGGCTGCAGCTGAGTATTTCGGACTTCCTATGCCAGCGTGGCATAAAGAGGTGGAAAAACTATATCGGGAAGCCGAAAATGTTATTTGTGTGCTGTCCTCAAAAGGATACAAAATAGGCATAATTGCAAATCAAAGTCCGGGGACTGCGGAAAGACTTAAAAAATGGGGCGTTTTGAAGTATATAGAAATAATACTTGCGTCTGCAGAAGAAGGTGTTTCAAAGCCTGATCCTGAAATTTTCAAAAGAGCTCTTTGTAAGGCTGACTGTCTTCCCGAGAATGCTGTGATGATAGGTGATAGGCTTGATAACGATATTGCTCCTGCTAAAGCACTTGGCATGAAAACAATTTGGATAAAGCAAGGGTATTTCAAATATGTGGAACAATACACAGAAGATGAAAAACCCGATTGCACGATAAATAATCTGTCGGTGCTGTTAGAATTGCTTTGACAGGGATGCAAACACAAAAATCAATCACTATAAGTATCATAATGTGCTATAATTGAACGAAATTCAACTAAATATGATGATATAGGAGCGGTTATTTATGGATAAATATGAACGGTTGTATCACTTACCTGATATATCTATGATACTTGATAATGTCAATGAAGTATTAAACAAAGTAGAAAAAGGTATGCTTCGTGGGTGTCACGGTAGATATCATACAATGTTTGTGGTTGATACTGTCGAGTATCTTTTGAAATCGCTGTCTTATGACTCTAAGACGGTGGAGCTTGGAAAAATTGCTGCTCTGTTACATGATATAGGAAACATAGCCGGAAGAAAGAACCACGCTTTAAAAAGTGCCGCATTGGCAGAAGTGTTTTTAGATAACATAGAAGATTTACAACCTGTGGAAAAAGATATGATCGTGCAGGCAATTGGCGACCATACGGACGGCAAAAACATATCAAGCCCTATTGGTGCGGCATTGGTGCTTGCTGATAAAGTTGATGTTTCCAAAAGAAGACGTTTGCATTTTGAGCATATAGACGATTGGTATAGTAATCTTTTGCAAGTCGAAAATATGGATATAACTGTTTTAGGTTCGAATATATCAATCAATTTTACTACTACACAAACTTTTGACAAAGAAATGTTTATAGGTGGATATAGAAAATGTTTTGATTTAATAACTAAATCTGCAGAATATTTGGGTTGTACTTGTAATTTCCGATTTAACGGAATGAAAGAATAAAAAGCAAAAAGGAGATGCGGAGGCATCTCCTTTTCTTAACCCTTAAACATATTCAGAATACTTTGAAAGGAACTCGTCATATTCTTCTTTTTCAGTAATCCAAACTATAACAAAATACTCCTCTATGCCTTTTCTTTTGTATGCTTCAAGTCTGTGGTTTCCGTCGTTCAGTTCAAACGAACCGTCCACATAATGAACTATCATAGGGGGCATATCGCAATTAGTCTCAATCACCTTTTCAAGTTCTGAAACATGCCTTTCAAACCATTCAGCATCAACGCGGTATTTCATACTTTCTTCGGGACCGCAGCATCGTGTAAAAAGCTTAAGAGGCATTTTTATAGGTCCTATGAAAAATCTGTCAAACAGCTTCAGTCCGTCTGAAAATTCTCTGTTGTGTCCGTCTGATAACAGATAGGTATGTACCCATTCTTCCAATTTACCTTCTTTGGCAAAATTCTTTGCCGAAGTCATCGTACATTTGTAATCCAAAATACTTTCCTCCTTTTTTGAATATACAATTCTTTTAATAGATTCAGTAGAAAGAAAGTATTCGTCCGAAAGATCATCTATTGAAACACCGTTTTTGAATTTATCTTTGATCTCAATATTTCTTTCAAGAATATATCTCTTGTAACCCGATGTTTCACCCCAAGACTTTCTCTTTTCCTTTGCGGGAATATATACAGATTCGCCGGCTACATATTTCTGTATCTGTTTGAGAAGTTTTTCGGGGAAAATGTCTTTTCCATTGAGTTGGCTCATAAACTCACTCCTTTCTTTCTCCTGTGATTGAATTATACCTCTTGTTTTCAAAGAATTATATATCAAAAACAGTTAGGTGAGATTTTGAAACAAGTAAAATAAAAAAGCATCATTACGATGCTTGACACACACATTGGCGTGTGTTATAATAAGGGTGAAATAAGGCACACCGTATAGACGGTTAGCCTAAGTTTGGTTAAAAAATAACCGCGACTTTGCTAGAGTGGGCGGTTATTTTTTTATGCTCATTATGTATCCAATTACAAGTATCATAAAAACTACGATAAAAGTTTCTTGTTCCATAGCATCACCCCCTCTCTTTTCAAGGGGGCATATACCCCTTGAAACATCAAAGGGCTAACCGCCTACCGTTTAGGCATACCTTATTTCAAACGGTATTATAACATATATCTACAATTTTTTCAACAATAAATGATTAAAACCCGAGGCTACGCCTCGGGTTTTGTGGTTACTTATGCGTTGCAAGCTTCAGGAGAAGCTCGACTATTTTCTCCATTGATTCAAGGCAGGAAAATTCATATCTGCCGTGGAAGTTATGGCCGCCTGTGCAGAGATTGGGACAGGGGAGACCCATAAAGGAAAGACGTGCGCCGTCGGTGCCGCCGCGGATGGGGCAGACCTTGGGAGCAATTCCAAGCCCCTCCATATATCCCTTTGCGCGCTCAATAAGGAAAAGATAATCGGGGTCGATCTTCTCTTTCATATTATAATATGAATCTTCAACGGTGGCTGCAGCGCAGGCGTAGCCGTACTTTTCGTTTATGATATCCGCGCACCTTAAGAAATTAGCCTTCTTTTCCTCAAACTTCTCCCGGTCGTGATCTCTTATGATATAAACGAGTGTAGCCTCCTCAATTGCGCCTTCCATATGAACGAGGTGATAAAATCCCTCGTAGCCCTCAGTGTATTCAGGCTTTTCATTCTTCGGCAGGAGCCCTTCAAACTCCATTGCCACAAGGGATGCGTTTACCATCTTGTCCTTTGCGCTTCCGGGGTGAACGCTCTTGCCCGTCACCTTAAGAGTACCTGTTGCGCCGTTGAAGTTTTCGTATTCGATCTCGCCCAGAGCGCCGCCGTCAACGGTGTAAGCGTAGTCTGCACCAAATCCCTCAACATCAAAATGATCAGGTCCCTCGCCGATCTCCTCGTCAGGGGTAAAGGCAATGGCAATGGGGCCGTGCTTGATTGAGGGATCTCTGAGAAGGATCTCGCAAAGAGCCATGATCTCCGCAACTCCCGCCTTATCGTCAGCTCCGAGAAGTGTGGTGCCGTCGGTGGTGATAAGAGTCTTTCCGACATAGTCGGAAAGCTCGGGGAATTCTTTCACAGACAAGGTGTAGCCCTCGGATAAGGGAATATCCTTTCCATCGTAGTTTTCAACGATCTTCGGCTTTACGTCCTTTCCCGAAACGTCGGGAGAGGTGTCCATATGAGCGATAAAGCCCAGAGTTTCCTTGACCGCGTCATCGGTTGCGGGGATCCTTGCATAAACGTAGCAGTGGTCGCGATCATATCTCACGTCTGCAGCGCCGAGAACTGTCAGCTCATCGAAAAGAAGCTTCGCCAGATCGTGTTGCTTTGCAGTGCTTGGGGATGTGCCTGTGGCCTCGTCAGACTGAGTGTCTATTTTAACGTATCTGAGAAATCTTTCAAGAACTGTGCTCATTTTAAATCCCCTTCATTTCATTGAGACATGCCTTGCATATCTTCTTGTCCTTATATGTTACGATATTGTCAGCCTCTCCGCAGAAAATGCAGGAGGGAGCATACTTCTGAAGGATTATTCTGTCCTTATCGGAGAACATTTCAACGCCGTCGCCGGGGTTGATGTCAAGCATTCTGCGTATCTCAATGGGGAGCACTATCCTTCCAAGCTCATCGATCTTTCTTACCATGCCGAGTGATTTCATACTAATACCGTTCCTTTCGTTTTTACAATTAATTTCCTTTTATCTTACCAAATTACCAAATATTGTATTTTACAACAATATGGTAACACAATTTACAGTATTTGTCAATAATTCGACAGCGTTTTTCGAAGGATTCTCATTTCTCTTTTTCCGCCTTTTTCGACAACAATAATTTAATAAATGTTTACCCTGTAGTGCCCTTTAGCGCTTGTTTTCGCAAAATCCCCCGCCCAAAAACTTTCGAAAAACTGGTATAGCGAAAGCTTGCAAGCAAAAAGTTGCAGCACGAAGCGACCGTTCCTTCTCCGACATAAACTAAAGTATATCTCTTGCCTTCTCGTATATCATCCTGTCCTTGACAATACAGAGGGCATTTGCTAAAATGTCCTTAGTACAGTACACTACGGAGGAAGTATTATGTTATCTTCACTTACCACAAAAAAGGACATACGCACGTTTTCGGTAACGCCGGAAAATCTTACCGGTGAAAAGGGAAAGGGCGGAATGACCCCTGTTGGAGAGGGCAGCGCATCCTGGGCAGCCCGCGAGCTGGGTCAGGGCTGGAAGGTGAATCCCTATCTCATTATAAAGCCCGGTGAGACTGCGACCTTGGCAGACATCAAGGGTCAAGGCGCTATCAAGCATATATGGATAACGGAGGTTCTTCCTGCGGGAAGACTGCTTCTTCTCAGAATATATTTTGACGGACAGGAGCATCCTGCGGTGGAGGCTCCCCTTTCAGACTTCTTTTGCAACGGAGATGCAAACGATTACCGTCAGCTTTCAAGCCTTGCAATGTGCGTGAACCCTGCAAAGGGAATGAACTGCTATTTTGAGATGCCCTATTACAGCGCTTTCAGAATAGAGGTCGAAAATATCGGCGAGAGCATCTGCAATCTTTATTATCAGATAGACTGCGAGGAAAAGACTCTCCCCAAGGGAAGCCTTTATTTCCACGCCCGCTTTAATTGCACGAGAAGCCTGCCCTATAAGGAGAATTATACAATTCTTGATAAGGTTTGCGGTCAGGGGCACTACGTTGGCACCTATATCCGTTGGGGCGTCAAGGCCAACGGCTGGTGGGGCGAGGGCGAGGTAAAGTTCTTCGTTGACGGAGACTGTGATTTCCCCACACTTTGCGGCACGGGAACTGAGGATTATTTCTGCGGCTCCTGTAATTTTGACGTTGGAGGCTACAGAGAATACTGCACGCCCTATGCAGGACTTCATAAGGTGGGTACCACGGATAAGACCTATAATTCTCAGAGATTTTTCGATATGTACCGTTGGCATATAACAGATCCCGTATATTTCAAGGAGGACCTGAAGGTCACTGTACAGGCTCTGGGCTGGAGACGTGACGGCCGCTATCTGCCCCTGCAGGATGAGATATCCTCTGTGGCATATTGGTACTCCGACAATCTTTGCGACGAATACGTCCCTCTTCCTGACAAGGACGATTTTGAGATAATACATTAAAAAGGCGAAACTTGGCAGTGAAATAGTCAATAATCAGCAGACACAAAAAATGATGGTAGACACTAAAAAAGAGTGTCTACCATCATTTTAGCATTTCACCGGGAAAGCCGTTTTATTAATTGAATTCTCAGAATTTAACAACCGTATTGTTTTTCGCAGATTCGAATGCTGCCATAATTACCTTCATAACTACTCTCATCTGATCGTGTGTTACGAGCTGCTCGCATTTGCCGTCGATAGCATCGCAGAAGTTACGGTAGTAATCGTGAACGTCGATCTGGGGACGCATTTCAACGTAGCTTTCCATGGAGCGGTCCGTTCTGGGGGCCATTGTTTTGGAAAGTCCGTTTGCAGTCTTTGTAGGACGGATATTGTCATCGTCTGCAAAGGCATTGCATCTTGTAACGTGGATATAGTCGTCCCAGTGTCCCACCATAGCTGTACCTATAGTGCCTCTCATATACATAAGAGGGAGCTGGATAAAGTTGTATGTGCAGATCTCAACGTGGAGATTGATACCGCTTCTGAGCTTGATATCTATAAAGCATCCGTCATCAACGGGAGCACCTGTAAGATAGTCAAAGCGTGCGTAAACGCTCTCAACGTCATAGCCGAGCATCCAGAGCTGCTGGTCAAGCATATGAACGCCCCAGTCGTAAAGCATACCGCCGCCCTTTTCAACTGTTTTTCTCCAGTCGCCGGGGATACCGTGGTCGCCGTGCACGCGGGACTCAATGCTGATGATATCACCGATTGCGCCTTCCTCCTTGATCTTTTTCATACCGAGGAAGTAATCGTCATATCGGCGATTCTGGTGAACGGAGAACTTCTTTCCCGTTCTTTCACTTGCAGCGATCATTCTTTCCAGAGATTCGCAGGAAAGAGTTACAGGCTTTTCGCTGATAACGTGCTTGCCTGCCTCCATTGCTGCAATGGCAATAGGCTCGTGAACGTCATTGGGTGTTGCGATAACAACGATCTCAATAGACTCGTCTGCAAGAAACTCCTCAAGGGTATCGTAGGTCTTATATCCGTCCTTACGCGCCTTTTCGTTCTTTGCAGGGTCGATATCGTAGATAGCGACTACCTCGCAAACGTCACTCTCGTTGAATGGAATGGCATTACAGTACGTGACACCCTCAATACTGCAAACGTGCCACTGACCCATGCCGCCGTAGCCGACAACGCCGACCTTCTTTTTCATAGAAATCACCTATCCTTTCTGAGCTGTCGGGAATATGCAGGACAGCCGTCTGAAAACAGAGATCAAGATTAAAATTTCAGACTGTTGATTTTCTCTATGAGAATAAACATTCAAGTTTATTATACCAACTCAATCGGCAATGTCAATAAAAATTTGTATTTTTTTATGGCAGTTCAAACAATTTTTTTGTCAGAAATGGCAAACTATGCCTTTTTACTTGTGAATCTGGGAATAAGCACAAGAAGTGCGGCAAGCACACATCCGATAAGGCTCACGATTATCACACCTGTCCAGTTCACGCTGTAGATGCCCGTAATATCAAATTCTCCGCTGTCCGCATTCTGGAGGTGTGAGAACACGGCAACGATATCGTAAACAAGCGCCGCAAGTCCGACAGCTCCTCCGATATATGACAGCCAGCCGAGGCGAGAGCTTTCCTGCTTTTTGACAGGAGAAAGACGTGGAGTTGAAAAATTGAGAACTCCGCCGATATAAAACGCCGCCGCGCACAGAACTATAGTCTCGGGGAGCATATATGTAGCGTTGTAAACAAAGGAATAAGCAAGAGCATCTCCCGTAGGGATCGAAAGACCTGCCCATACCGTTGCTCCGGAGGCTACGTGGCAGGCATATCTTGCAACGCCCGCAGTTAATGCTCCGAGAATAAGTGCTGTTTTCTGGCTTTTCATATTTCTGAAAAGTCCCGCAAGGCCGATGAGGGCGAATGCAAGGAAATAGTCAAGAACGATGACTGCTACGATGCTTGCCCAGCCCGTAACGTAGCTGAGAACGCTTGTGCCGAGAATAAACTGCAAAATGCCGTGAACACTTGCAGTAAGAAGTCCCCAGGACGTACCGTGGCGGTATGCAATGAGGAGGATAGGCAGCATGGAAGCAAAGGTGATACTGCCGCCATAGGGCAGATCAACCAGCTTCAGCATGCTGAGGATGGTTGCGAGAGCGATCATAATTGCGCTTTCGCAAAGCTTTAAAGTGACCGAAGGTGCATTTGTTTTGTTTTTCATAATTTCCTTTCTTTCCGAAAGTGAAAGAAGCATAAAAAAACCTCTGCGGCCGCAGAGGTTTAAAAAAGCAAATATATGCTCAATGCTCCCTACGCCGGAATTACCCGTATCAGGTTAAAGGGTTCGGCAATGCCGTCTCAGCCGCTTTCGCAGCACCCCTGTATTGAATTGTGTTCTTGGCCATGAACGAGTTGATTATATCACCGTTGATTTTGTTTGTCAAGAGTCCGTTGTATATTTTAAAGGTTATTGATGAATAGATAAATCGGAGTTGTAAATGTAGGAGGCTTTTTGAAAAAAGCCCCCTACGACCCCTAAAAACTTTCAAAAAATGGTATAGAGAAAGCTTGCAGGCAAAAGGTTGCAGTACAAAGTACTGCGGCGCGCAGCACCCCTCTGCAAGAAAAAGCGTCAAAAATGAGCTCGTTCATTTTTGACGTCTTTTTCTTTAGCAGAGCCTTTTGCCTTTTGTTCCCTTTGTCAGTTTGAAAGTTTTTTGGAGTGCAGAACCTTTTTTTCAAAAAAGGTTTTGCATAGTACTATAAACTCTAATTTATCGCTGTTTAAATAAACCGTTGAAAATATTTTTCTGTTGGTGTATCATAGGGTATACCAATCACCTTTTTATAAAACAGAAAGGAAATCAATGAAAAAGCAGACACAGAGGGACAAAAATCCCTATCCCAATTCAGATTCCAACAAAAGGTATCAGACCTTTGATTATTATATGAAGCGGCGCTTTGGCGGAAAATGCGCGAAAATATCTCTTGATGCAGGCTTTTCCTGCCCTAATATTGATGAAAAAACGGGCACGGGAGGATGCATATATTGCTCCGGAGGCTCTTCGGGAGCTGTGTGTGCAGGATCTCTTCGCTCACAATATGACCGTGGCGTTGAGGCCATACGCAAAAAGTGGGATACGTGCCGCTTCGTGCCCTATCTTCAGGCGCATACCAATACATATGCTCCCGTTGAAAAGCTGAGGGAGGTATATGAGGAGGTGCTGACATTCCCCGATGCCGTTATGCTGGCAGTTGCCACCCGCGCGGATTGTCTCAGTGATGAGGTGGTATCTCTTCTTGCAGAGATCTCGGAAAGGATCCCCCTCCTTATAGAGCTTGGCCTTCAGAGCATTCACGACGAAACGGCCCGACTTATCAATCGAGGCCATACCTACAGCGAGTTTTTGGAAGGATACGAAAGACTCAGAAGAGGCGCCCCAAACGTGCTCATCACAGTTCACCTCATAAACGGTCTTCCCGGTGAGACTGATGAGATGATGCTTGAGAGCGCATCAAAGGTCGCTGCCCTTCGCCCCGATATGGTGAAGCTCCATCTGCTTCATATTCTGAAGGATACGCCTCTTGAAAAAATGTATCTTCGCGGTGACTATGAAACTATGGAGAGGGACAGATATATCGATATTGTTGCAAGACAGATAGAGATGTTTTCTGCAGATACCGTTATCGCCCGTATCACAGGCGACGCCCCCTTTGAAAGCCTTGTTGCTCCCGAGTGGTGCCGCAAAAAAACTGCCGTTGCTAATGATATAGATAAGCTCCTTTTTGAGAGGAACAGTTATCAAGGAAAACGGTGCTGTTGTTGATGTAGTGACAACACAGTTTGTTTATGTACAAATGGAAATAATTTGTACATAAATTGTTGTTTATTTGTATGTATATTTCCTATTCATAAAGAGTTATAATTATTAGGGTAAATTTGATTTAGCCCAATTTAATGTGCGGTGGATAGGAGAAACAGTATATGAAGTACGGAAAAAGATGGGGCATTACAAATGAAAAAAAGCAGGAGTATATCTCCAGACTTCTCCCTCATCTTGCATCCCTGAGAGCAAAGGCGGGCCTTTCTCAGGATGAGCTTGCAGGTCTTGTGGGAGTTTCAAGACAGACATATTGTCTGACAGAATCCGGTGCAAGAGGTCTATCCTGGAATACATACCTTTCCATTGTTATGTTTTTTGACTATAACCAGAGAACCCACGATCTTCTTCGCGGAACAGGAGCTTTCCCCGAAGACTTGTTCTATCAGTTTAACCCCGGAGCAGACAGAATTCCGGAAAGCTCCCTTTCTCAGATCCCCGAGCTTAACGCAATGTTTTTGAAGCTTGACGAGGCCGGAAAAAATGCCGTTCGCGCTTCCCTCGTTTCAGAGTATGCAAGACAGGCAAAGCTTGATAAGGCTTCCGTGATCAAGCTTATGAATGAGATAATAACAAATCAGTAATTACTTACCAAAGGCCCGTTGCCAAGTGCAGCGGGTCTTTTTCAGTACCCAAACCTGAGAAATCTATGCCAAAAAGCAATAATACAGGAATGTTATACTAAAACATTCCTCAGACTGTCGAAAAAGGCGCAGAACAAAAGCCGCAAAACATATAGTATTTAGTTAAGTGAAAAACGCAGTAAAAAAGTAGAAATCCGCCGATTATTTCGGCGGATTTCATTGTTAAATGCGGCTTTTTAGCCGCGAATTGTCCCTCTG
>JAFQDC010000087.1 GCA_017416205.1 Clostridia bacterium
GTATACTTTGTCATTATATATTACCCATAGTTTGAAGTTTTTTGCGGAGCTTTTTTACAAAAAAGCGACATATAAACCGTAATTTGACGGAATGAACGAAAAAACAATTGGCAAAAGGGGCGGCAAGTGCCGCCCCGAAGGATTATTTACTGCAAAAGCTCGAACTTATAGCCGACGCCCCATACTGTCTTGAGAGTCCATTTATCGGAAGCGCCCTCAAGCTTCTCGCGGAGACGCTTTACGTGAACGTCTACCGTTCTTGAGTCGCCGAGATAATCAAATCCCCACACCTTATCAAGCAGCTGATCGCGGGTGAACACGCGATTAAAGTTTGAAGCAAGGAAATATAGAAGCTCAAGCTCCTTTGGGGGAATATCAATAGGCTTGCCACAAAGCTTCAGCTCGTACTTCTGAAGGCTTATCTCAATATTCTCAAATTTGATGACCTCTTCGTCAAGCTGATTTGCGTGTGCGCTGTAGCGGCGGAGCACTGCCTTGATACGTGCGGAAAGCTCCTTCATATCAAAGGGCTTTACCACAAAGTCATCCGCTCCGAGCTCAAGGCCGAGAACCTTATCAAACACCTCGCCCTTTGCCGTTACCATGATAACAGGCTTTGAGGATACCTCGCGGATCTCGCGGCACACCTGATAGCCGTCCTTTTTGGGAAGCATGATATCAAGAAGCACAAGATCGGGCTCATATATTTTAAAATAGCTGACGCCCTCGGCGCCGTCAGATGCGGTCTTTACCTCATAGCCTTCATCCTCAAAATAGAGGCGGAGCAATTCGCAGATATTGGAATCATCATCAACAACAAGAATTTTTGTACTCATTTCTGTCTCCTTATCTTATCCGCAAAATCTATCTGCATTAATAATACCACATTAAAGTAAAAAAGTATAGTAATTTTGCAATATATTTTTCGACGGATATTTTACATTTATTCTTTCACCGTTAACATTATACAGTGCCAAGGTGACGGTTATGTGAAAAATCGGTGATTTATTGTAAAATTATGGCTGAATATGCGAAAAATCGTTTTTTCTCTTGATAATGAGTTTTCTTTTCTGTATAATATATAGGTAAAAATTTGATCAGAGGTACTTTATATATGAAACTTGGTATTATCGGCCTTCCTAACGTTGGAAAGAGCACACTTTTTAATGCAATCACAGGCGCGGGCGCTCAGTCTGCAAACTACCCCTTCTGCACTATCGACCCCAATGTTGGCGTAGTTGCAGTTCCCGATTCCCGTCTTGACACTCTCGCCCAGATGTACAACCCTCAGAAGTACACTCCCGCTGTAATTGAGTTCGTTGACATTGCAGGTCTAGTTCGCGGCGCCTCCAAGGGTGAGGGTCTCGGAAACAAGTTCCTTTCCCACATCAGAGACGTTGACGCTGTTGTTCACGTTGTTCGTTGCTTTGAGGACTCCGATATCGTTCACGTTGACGGAAACGTTGACCCTGCCCGCGATATGGAGACTATCAACCTTGAGCTTATCTTTGCCGATATGGAAACACTTGAGCGCCGTATCGACAAGACAAAGAAGCTTGCAAAGGCTGACAAGAGCCTTAACGACACTGTTGCAGTATACGAAAAGGTATACGCTCTCCTCTCCGACGGCAAGACTGCAAGAATGGCAGAGCTTGACGAGGATGAG
The DNA here is from genome assembly GCA_017416205.1 of Clostridia bacterium. Classification (GTDB taxonomy): domain Bacteria; phylum Bacillota; class Clostridia; order Oscillospirales; family CAG-272; genus Avispirillum. The sequence continues at coordinate 1,667 of JAFQDC010000087.1, forward strand.
ATTGCGATCATGGACGAGGTTGGCCTTCTCACAATGAAGCCCGTTATCTATGCGGCAAACGTATCTGAGGACGAGGCAGGCGGAGTTTCCGACGACAACGAATACTTCAAGGCTGTTTGCTGCGAGGCTGCAAAGGAAGGCGCTGAGGTCATTCCCGTTTGTGCCGGAATCGAGGCAGAGATAAGCGAGCTCGATCCCGAGGAAAAGGCTGAGTTTCTCTCTGACCTTGGTATCACAGAGTCCGGTCTTGACAAGCTTATCAAGGCAGGCTACAGCCTTCTCGGTCTTATAAGCTTCCTTACGGCAGGCCCCAAGGAAGTAAGAGCCTGGACTATTCGCCGCGGCACAAAGGCTCCTCAGGCTGCAGGTAAGATCCACTCCGACTTTGAGCGCGGCTTCATTCGCGCAGAGGTAGTTGCATTCGCAGACCTTCTTGAGTGCGGAAGCCTTGCCAATGCAAAGGCCAAGGGTCTTCTCAGAAGTGAGGGTAAGGAATACGTTATGTGCGACGGCGACGTTGTAGAATTCCTCTTTAACGTTTAATGCCATGAAGAAGATAATATCTGTAATTCTTTGCATCGCGGCAGTTCTTTGCTTTTCTGCCTGCGCAAAGGAGGAAATAAAGGGAAAGCCGGTTGCCGGAACTCCCGGCGAGGATATAGTGGGCAAGTGGAAATATGCCCCAAACGAGGACATACGCGATCTCGTTACGGAGGTCTTGCAGGACCCAAACGTCTATGTTGATCTCTACTATGAGTTTTACGAGGACGGCACGGGAAAGACCTACATCAGCACCGACGACGCAGTTCTTGAGTTTCAGTACGAGTTCGACGGCAAGGTGCTCACCATAATCTCCAAGGACGGCTCATTCGATACTCCCTGCACCCTTTCCGAGGACGGAAATATCCTTTCCGTTTACGATGAGGCAAACGACGAGTATCTTGATCTGAAAAAGCAGTAAGCAAAAATCCGACAGTGCATTAAGCGCTGTCGGATTTTTATTTTTAAAGCATAAACTTCAATGTCTTTATCTTAAACGCACCTACATCGAGGAAGAATTTGCCGTCTACTATAGGAAGCTCTCTTATTATATCTTCCTTAAGGTCGGTCTCGTATACTGTCTTTACGTATTCGGGGACACTTACCGCGGCGCGGCTATCCTTGCCGTGATACTCGAAAAGACGCATAATAAATCCATTTCCATCACAAGCTCTCTTAAGTGCGGATACGCGGACATCCTCGCTTTCAACCTTGGGAAGGGCGGGGATATTTGGAAGTGTATCCGTCGCATATAGGGTTGCGTTATATCCTTGGCCTTCAAGCACCGCGCTATTTTCGGCAAACGACGAATTGGAAGAGATAAGAGCATAATCAAAATGATGATATCCCTCGTCACGCATTCCGTCGTAATCTGTCATAGTATATGAAAGGGGCTCATGGAGATAGGTGCCGACGGAGGGACTGCGGAGCACTGACAGGAAGATCACTTCGTTATCGTCCTTATCCTTATTTATCTGATACGACGGTGTGCCTCGGTTAAGAACGGCAACAGTAGCCTTCTCTGACTCTATCCCTGCAAAATTTGCCGCGGGCCAATCACCTGCAGCCGACGCCCAGTTTGACGCTCCGTGTGGCCACACGCAGTTATTTTCATATGGCTTTCTTTCAATATAGCCGTAGGGGATCTCGTATATATGCCGTCCCGCAAGGCTTGTTGGGAATGCGATACGCAGGCGGTGATTCTGTGTCGCCCAATAGACATCTGCCGAAAACAGTATTCTCTTCAGCCCCTTAACAAGAGATACGGTATATTTAATATCGTGTCCCGCATCAACGGCATATCCCCAGAATCGCTTATTGATACTGTAGGTAAGGCGCTGACAGTCTGCAGTTTTTTCAAGCTTTTCAAGGTGAGTTGCAGATGCCATGGGCATTCTTCTCATATCTGTTGAAAGAGTTGCCCAGGGGCTTCCCTCATCGTGCTCAAGGATCCACTCGCCCACTCTGTACTCTCCTGCCCTTGCCACCTCGCACTCTGCTTCCTTATCGTAAACGGAAAGGATGCCGCGCATATCGGCGCATATCTTATAGTACTCATTCTCAACGGTGAACCTTCCGTTTTCAACGGGCGTTTCCTCACCTGTGACGTCGTTTCTCAGAACCGCAGTTCCCTCGCGGCTCTCTCTTCTCTTAAAGCGGTATGCCTGAACGTCGAAAGCATTTTCGTCAATTGCAAAATTACATTCGAGAGTGCCGTAAGGGGGAATATCCTTAAGGGATACTGTAAGGATATTATAATCTTCCCCATCCTGCACCTTTATAACGGGAAGGCGCTCACCCTTTGCAAATACTGCAGTATTCTTAGGACAGCGGATATCAATATCTCCGGTCAGAGGCATTCCGTAGGGATTGATTATGTACATCTTATCCCCTGCGCCGTCGCCCTTCTTTATGAGTTTATCCTCAAGTCCTGTTAGGCGATTGTCTATATCATCGTGGATATCCATAAGCTCACGGTACGCCGCGTCTACCATAGTGCCTGTTACCGCATCGTGGAACATTGTAAAGAGCATCTTATCCCAAAGTGCGTTGAACTCTTCCTTTTTTTCTTCCCCGCCGCCGAGAGAATCCATAACGTCAAGAGCTTCAAGCGCATAAGCGCGGCTCTCGTTCTTTCTCACTCTCTGCTTTGTTCTGATCCTTGAAACGAAGACGCCTGAGTTATTTCCGTTGACCTCGCGGGAGGGGTATATATCCTCATCACGTGCCTTATCTATATTCTCTATACGCCCCTTATAATATCTGTCAGCAAGCTCCTTATAATTGGAATAATAGATATTATACTTTTCCTTGTTGTTTTCGATCCAGTCAAAGATCTTCTCAGAGGGAAGGAGCTCCTCGCTTGAAACGTAGAGAAGGCCCTGCACTTCCTCGCTCTGAGGCTTCTCATCGTTTATCCAGATATCAAAGCGGCGCTGTTCCGCAAAGGGGATATCTATTCTCGTATTATTACATTCGGGGCAGTCCACGCCATCGTATCCGTGGCACCTTTGACATGGGCGGTATTTTGCATATCCGCCGCTTATCGCCGCTCTCACGGGGTCCACGTTTGCGATCACCGTTCCGTCGATTCCCTTCCAGTACGGCGCAGTAAGGTCTGTATAGACCACGTTATAGACCCAATCCGTACCAAATCCACGTGCTATCTGCGGAAGGTTTCCGGAGTTTCCGAAGCTGTCGTTTCGGTCAAAGCCCTCGGGGGTATAGCCAAAATTCTCCTTGAGATAATTATATCCGTAAAGGTAGCTTCGGACGATGCTCTCTCCCGCTATAAGGTTTGAGTCGGTGATATTATGTCCCGTCAAGGGCATAAAAAGTCTGCCCTCGGAAAGGAGAGTGCCGATCTCATCCTTATACTCAGGGTTATTTCTGAGAAAATGCCCAAGAGTGGCAACGCACTCTATCATAAACTTATACTCGGGATGCTCCCTTGCATTTTTCAGATTTTCAAGGATATAAAGCTCCTGGAGATGTGCATAGGAAACAAAGCTCTCGCCGCGAAATTCAAGAGGGCGGTCAAAGCATCTTCTCCAGGTAAGGTCCTGATGGTTTATGACAAATACGGGAAGATCGCGCATAGTGTACCTCCGATCAATATATATGTTCATAATAACATTTTTTTACATAAAAATCCATAGGTAAATCATTCTCTTCGAAATTTATAGGTAATATTTTTATATATCCTGCCGCTCCGTCACTTCTTCGCTGATTATGTACATTCAAATTCTATTATCAAGGAGACAATGCAGAGGACTTTTTTGAAAAAAAGTTTCTGCGTATCATCCCCCATAAACCCAAATATCAGTATTTATGCACAAAAAAAGAGACTGCGCGATTAAATGCGCAGTCCCTTTTTGTAAGCCGGGTCGTATAAGATCAATCACACATTGCCTTTAAGCGTTTAACCTCAGCGATCTCCTCCTCGGATACCACACCGTCGCTTTCGATGATTATCTCACAGATCAGAGAGAGAAGCTCTTTATATGCATCTGCAAGGCTTTTGTTTACAGAACGCATATAGGTTATGCCGTTTTCAAAGCTTTCATCAAAGGAGTGGCCGATATCCTCCTTACAGGAGTTATACAGCTCCTTAAGCTCCTCAAGGGTATACTCAAAATCAAAGGTCTCGTTAAGATAATCAACTTCCTTCTGCGTGATCTTTCCGTCAACTGCAATAAGTCTGATTATAACGCTTGCAAGATCGGAGGAATAAAACACGTCCATCTCGCCGTGGGCTTCCTTATCCCAAAGCCTCATATCTTCAATCGAGTCACATCCTGTTATAAAAGCCTCGTATTTCAGCTTAAAGCTTTCTATGTACATTTCAACGTTTTTCATTTTCAATTTCCCTTTCCCAGTGCTGATGATATTTTTCCTTTAGTCTTAGTAGGCTGGTATAGCTGCATTTTGTTTTCTCTGAATGCGAGTATCACCATTTCGATATCATTATTGCTGATGGGTCCGTGATGATCGCACATTACCAGATTATAGAACCTGTCATTTATGGCATAGCTGTCAAGCTCTGAATACGTTCCCTTTTCCACACCGCGCAATGAATCGCTCGCGCTTTCATATAGGTCTCCCAGTCCCAGAGCATGGCCGAATTCGTGCTTTGCAACATGCATTATCTCTTCATAATCGTTAAAGAGTCCGTTTTCGGACTGGACCCAGATTATCTTTCTTGAATTGGCCCTCCACTTCAGGCCGTTGGTTGCAAAGGAGCGCTTGTGCTTAATAGTATCTGATAGTATTGCCTTTTTCTTACCTATATTTACGGCATCATTCATTGCACGAATGCTTGATTCCATAGCCTCTGTAATGGGCACGATCAAAAGATTATCGAAGGCTCTGTCCTCCTGCGTTACCTGAACGCTTACCCATATCCTTTGGCCGCCGAAAACCTCGTATTCACCTTCCCACGCATAAAGGCCCCGCAATACGCTATTCTCGAATTTATCCGCATTTGGGATATCATCACTGTAAAAAAACATTACGTTTGTGCTGAGCGTCAGCACATTGCGTCCGCCCTTATATTCAAGCACGGCATCAATAGGGGTAAACACGCCCTTCCGCTCTACCCTTATAGGCTTATTATCAAAATCCACCAGGGGACCGCAACAGCCACGGTCGGCAAATCGGGCACCCGTCTTCTCCCGATATCGTTCTCTGCAGTATTTATTCAGATATGCACGGGCCTGAAGAAATCCCTTGTTTGCGGCTCTGCTCAATAATGCCAGGGCATATTCCTCACTGTTCTCAGCCTCAGGCTTGAGAATTTCATCAAGGATCAGTCTTGCAACCAGATACGTTGCCTCAGGATCTCCCGCGCGCTTTGCGCTGATAATACACCGAAGGCCCTCTCTTCTCATTTCCATATCACCGTTGTGGTGAAAAAAGCTGTTTTTTCCTATTTCTCTCAGAAATTCTGCAGAAATATTCTCATTCATAGGTTTCTCCGTTTCCACGTTAACGCCTTATTCCTTTGTGATCCTGTATCCCAAGGCCACGATGAGCCTTAAGGTCTCCATAGCTGTAACGCGGTCATATTCCTTCTCGCTTTCGCTCAGCTCCTCATAGGGAACGAGGCAGGGCGTTGTTTTTTTTACGTCATCTCTCACCTCGCCATATACCCAACCGGAGCGGACCCTACCTACGGCCCAATGCTCGTGGACGTTTTTCGCTATCTTCTCCGTAAGATCAAGAAGATCATTTGGCAATTCTATATTCGTTGTATCTATAGGATCTGGTTTATACATATTTTTCTCCCTATAAAGTATAAAATCATTTACTTGTTTTCTGCCTGCAAAGCCCTGTATGCTTCGCTTTTCTTTGCCACGTACCATGTCCCGCAAAGGAAGAAAATGCTTTCACTGCGGCTTTCTATAAGAGACCTGTGCTTTTCTTCGCTAATATCAAGGTCAAAATACCGTTCGTTCAATTGATCCCTTACTGATTCAATGGGGATATACCAATCTCCGGGCTCTCCATTTTCCTCCCGGGACTTTTCATCAAAGCAGATGGCTCCGTTGAATTTTCCGCTGGAGCAATCCCTTATAAGCGCATCCGCATTTTCCCGTTCAAGCAGAGAAGCAAGTTTTGTGACACTCAGATAATCGTCAAGCTCGCAGGCAGGGTAATCGTATTTTTTGAAATTATAGCTACCTACTTCAATATACTTTACCTTCTCATATTCATTGCAGATTCCGTTTGCTACGGCGATCCCCTTTTCATTCAGATCATTCAAATATTGTGCTTCAATTGCGATCCTTTCAAGATTTGCAGCTACGGCGATCTCTCTCCAATCAAACGAAAGGCTGTCAAGCATATCAAGGGAATCCCTCTCACTGCTGCCATCGCAAAGTAGCTTTGATATTCTTTGGAAATATCTTTCTTTTTTATTCAGAAAACGAAGCCGGTCTTCGATGCAAAGCTTTTCTCCGATCTCTCCGTACTCCTTGCCAAAATCCTCAAAGACCCTTGCCATAAGTCCATCCTGCTGTATATAGACCTCGCCCTTTTCAATTTCGGGGAATTTCGCTTCCGTAAGGCACGGATGAAGCTTCAGCTTCATATTCTTATGATTATTTCCGTTAAGAGAAAAATTCTCACGGATCTTATCCGTATACCTATACCCCATGGTTCGTGTGAACGCGTTCCAACGTCGATGCTCGAGCCAGGCAAGGCAGTGCTTTTTCAGCTCAAGATCCGCTCTGAGAGCCTTATCTCTTTCAGAGCCATTATTCCACGTATCCGTTATGGACGCTTTTTTATATCCTAAGCATATCTTATCTATCTTATTCTTATGCAAAGCATCCGCAGAATCTTCTTCCACGGTATCCTTCGCATACTTGAATACAGATTCATTTTCAGAGCTTATCCATCCCAGAGAAAAGACCTTGTATTTAAGGTGCATTGCTCTTGCAAGATTAGACCAATAAGTATAGTTTTTATCCTCATTTTTGGATCTGTTTCTGTTTTCGGAAATGTGCGTTGCCTTCACATGCATCTTCAGATAGGCATTTTCCGTTTCATTTGCAAGAAGCTTGCTCCTCGACATATAGATATTATCGCAGCTATAAACCCTCTCAAGGCTTCCGAAAGCGTGCATATAGATATCTGCCTTATCTGCATAACGGGATCTGTATCTCTTTTGCTCGTTCAGCGCTTCGACAAGATCCGAATCAAAAACAGCATAGGCGATGACTGTATTATTCAGCTCTCCCGATGCCTCAAGATGCCTCTTTCCAATGGAAAAACGAAGCTTTTGAGCCACGGATATGTTATCTGCATCACATCCGAGAGCGACGATGAAATAATCTGATCTGAGTATCTCTTGTATGCTATTCTCGTGATTATCCCAGAATCCGCCAACCTTTACGTCTGCCTTTACGTATCTTACCTTACAGTATGGATCGTTCGTCTGTCCTCTGCCGTTATATTTCAAGACCCCACCGTTACACTCAGATTCTTTGCCGATAACGGTGACGGTTTCTCTGATCTCGGAATTTATATAATTGATCTTCGACCAGAATGCATCCTCTGTATCCTGAGATACAACATTTATAGTCATATTACAGGGAGTCATGGTTGGTATACCGTTATTATTGCGGCTTATGAGCATCTGGCCAAACCAATATACGTTAAGAAAGGCCTCGGTTCCAATGTTGCCGTTTCCGAGTATGGTCACCTTCAGTTCAGACCCGCTTATGCTGTCACCCGATACGGGAACAAGGGGCTCGTACAGAGGTACATCGCACAGAAGATTCTGAACGAGATTACGATATGCGTTTACCGGAATGATAAGAGGCTTTTCTCCTTTCCCAAGAAGTCCCTTTTTCTCCTGTTTATCAAGTCTCTCATTTATCTGCTTTTCCACCTGCACGTACGCATCACTCTTTACGAACAAATAAATGCAGGAGCTCTTAATGTACTCAACGCTATGGTCGCATATCAGCCCCATCAATGTTTCAAGATTTCCGAATTCATTTTCATCCATCAAATAGAAGGTCTGCTTTCCCTTTTTAGGCTTTACTACGTGAGCCAGGTCGTCTCTCACACAGATTGCTCCGTACTTTTTTGCTTCAAGCCATAGCTCGTATTCCTTTTCCTTCTCATTATCAACATACGTATCTGTGAAGATCAAGTAAGGCTTTGCTGCCTTCTCTTCATAATATATACTCTTAGCTAAGGTCAGTGACGCATCATTAAGCTCGCTGAAATAGTATTTCGGGCGACCTGTGTTAAGATATGCCAGTCTCAGCATTATCTTCGGGAACACGCTTGCAAAGAGCTCCAGAATAATAGCTCCTCCCATAACGGGCGCTAAAATATCAAGCACTGTAGCGTATGATATCAGCAATATCTTTGACACATAAAAGTACCAACGTCCCTCCAAAAACAGCTCCTCAACAAACCTCTTTACCGTCAGCACAAGCTCCCCATAGGTCTCGTCGATACTGAAGGTACGCAAGGTCAGAAACAGGCTTGAGAAGAACTCCTCTATCACGTGCAAAGGCTTTGCATCCGGCTCAGGCATAAGTATGCTGAAATACCCAAAGGCAAATCTGAAAAAAAGGATAGACAATGCAAGTAATGCCGAAAATACCAGCGCTGTATTTATACCTGCTTTATTATATCTTTCAGGCATTCGCTTGTTTCGAAAAATTCTGTGTATCAGCCATCCAACTGCGAATGCAAACAAAGCTACCGATACTGCGATAAGGGCAGCAACTGTTATTCTTTCTCCCGTCGTCATCATTTTTTCTCCCGATATTTATAAGCAACAGCATGACTCACATTCTGTGCCGGCAACTTAAATATACATATATTACAATTATACTTTGCACCGCGAAGCTTGTCAAGGTTCGACAATATTTTTGACATTACAGGGCATCAGCAAAAGACTCACGTGAATACACGTGAGTCTCAGACTGTCGAAAAAGGCGCAGAACAAAAGCCGCAAAACATATAGTATTTAGTTAAGTGAAAAACGCAGTAAAAAAGTAGAAATCCGCCGATTATTTTGGCGGATTTCATTGTTAAATGCGGCTTTTTAGCCGCGAATTGTCCCTCTGTCGTACCTTTGTACGCCGACGACGGACAATTCACGGCTTCTGCATCCTTTTCGACTGCCTGAACTTATAGCCATAAATTTTTCCCTTTTAAAAGTTTTTTGGGAGTGCAGAGGACTTTTTTACAAAAAAGTCCTTTGCATTTAAAATTCATATCTCATCCACAAAAAAGCGACTGCAGAGCTCTGCAGTCGCTTTCATAATTTATGCAAACTTATACGTTGTGCCTTCCTTGGTATCAACGAGGATGACGCCCATATCCGTGAGGATCGCGCGGATCTCGTCTGCGCGGGCGAAATTTCGCTCCTTCTTTGCTGCTGTTCTTTCTGCAATAAGACCCTCGATCTTTGCGATAAGCTCGGGATCGGCATTTGCCATTGCGTTCTCCTCGCGCTTCTTAGCCGCCGCCTCAAGGAGACCGAGGCTGAGAACCTTCTCAAAGTCCTCAATGAGGGCGATCTTTGTTGCATCCGTAGTATCAGCCTTCACAACGTCGTAAAGGGATGTAACTGCAAGGGATGTGTTCAGGTCATTGTCAAGCGCATCAACAAAGCCTGCCTTAAGGCTTGCAAATGCAGCCTCGTCTACGTCGCCACCCTTGGGATCAAGCTGTGCTATACGGGATGTGAGCTTATCGTATGCAACCTTTGCGTTATCAAGGTTCTCATAGGTAAATACGAGAGACTTGCGGTAATGAGACTGCATACAGAAGAAGCGGTAAACAAGGGGATCGTAGCCCTTGGATTCAAGAAGAGACACGGTGAGGAACTCGCCGCTTGATTTGCTCATCTTGCCTGAGTTTGTATTGAGGTGGAGAACGTGTACCCACCAGTTGCACCACTTGTGACCGAGATAAGCCTCAGACTGAGCGATCTCGTTTGTGTGGTGGGGGAATGCGTTATCAATACCGCCGCAGTGGATATCAAGCTTCTCTCCGAGATGCTTCATAGAGATGCAGGAGCACTCGATATGCCAGCCGGGATAGCCAACGCCCCAAGGGCTGTTCCACTTAAGCTCCTGATCGTCAAACTTTGACTTTGTAAACCAAAGCACGAAGTCTGCCTTATTTCTCTTGTTGGAGTCCTTCTCAACGCCCTCGCGAACGCCGTCCTGAAGATCCTCCTCCTCGAAGTTATTGAAAACGTAATAGCTTTCGAGCTTTGAAGTATCAAAATAGATATTTCCGCCTGCCTCGTAAGCATAGTCCTTCTCGATAAGCTTCTTGATCACCTTGATGAACTCGCCGATGCACTGAGTTGCGGGAGCAACAACCTCGGGAGTTTTGATGTTGAGCTTTTTGCAATCCTCAAAGAAAGCGTCTGTATAAAATTTTGCGATCTCAAGAACAGTCTTCTTTTCGCGCTTTGCGCCCTTGAGCATCTTATCCTCACCCTCGTCGGCATCACTTGTAAGGTGGCCAACGTCGGTAATATTCATTACTCTCTTTACCTCATAGCCTGAGTAGCGGAGATATTTATCAAGAACGTCCTCCATAATATAAGTGCGGAGGTTTCCGATATGAGCGAAATGATATACGGTAGGTCCGCAGGTGTACATTGAAACCTTTCCGGGCTCATTGGGGACAAATTCATCCTTTGTACGTGTAAGGGTATTATAAAGCTTCATTTTCTCAATTTCCTTTAATTTTTTCTACTCTTGAATCAGGCACCTTTTCGGAAAGCAAGGAAGCACCTGCAAATATCATAAATACTGCCACGGAAAGTATCAGCATGGCAATATATACCATATCGTATTTAAAGCTCAGCACGCCGAGCAGATAGTTTGCGCCGTTAAAGGACGCATGGAGGATGATGGGCACGATGATGGAATCGTATTTATCGTATACGAGACAGAGGAGAACGCCAAGAAGAGCAGTATAGAAAAACTGTTCTATATTCATGTGTGCTACTCCGAAAATCACGGCAGAGGCAATGATCGCAGCCTTTCTCGGAGCCGCCTTTTTCAGAGTGTTGTAAATAAGGCCTCTGAAAAGCACCTCCTCAACGATACCTGTGAATACGGTAACGTTCAGCGCAGAAAGGAACAGATTGCCGCTTTCCATCATTTCCGTAAGCTCCTGGCTGTTTGAATGTGATGCAAGCTCGGGAAATACGGAATAAAGCGCAGAAAGACCGATAGACACTATAAACAGGCAGGCAACACCGAAGATGGCTCCCGTGCAAACACCGCCAAAGCCTACCCGCTTTACCTTTATCTCCTCTGCAAATCTTTTCTTAATTATTCGGAAGAAAATGGAATATCCGAGAACTATAAGAGCCGTTGATATTATGCCGATCTCTGCCTGATACTGATAAAGCACGTCATTTGCGGCCTCCAGATCAAACCTTTCGCCCCCCGCAAGCATCACAGCCCCGCAAACCAGCATAAAGGCAGTAGCTATAAGCTCACGAACGACTGAAAAGAATCCGTAAAAGCCGAGGCACTTTAAAAGCGCCATAAAGAATGATCCTGCGGTTCTTTTAGGCTTTGGCAGGGGACTTTTGCAATAATGGCAAAAGCTCGCTCCGGAATAGTCCATAGCACCGCATTGCGGGCAATATACAGGCTTACTCATTTTCTGCTTCTCCCTCAAGTGCCGCAACCTTTTTCTCAAGCTCAAGCATCCTGCGGGATACGTTACAAAGCTCCTGAGAAACAGGGTCGGGAATATGGACCTGGTCAAGGTCTACACCCTCGACCTTCTTTCCTGCGCGGCGTACAACATGAGCGGGAATGCCCACCGCCGTGCAGTTTTCGGGAACGGGACCAAGGACCACCGCACCTGCGGCGATCTTTGCGCCGTTGCCGACTGTGAAGTTGCCAAGCACCTTTGCGCCCGCGCCTACCATTACGTTATCGCCGAGGGTAGGATGTCGCTTACCCGTATCCTTGCCCGTACCGCCAAGAGTTACACCCTGATAAAGAGTGCAGTTATCGCCGATGATAGTAGTCTCGCCGATAACCACTCCGCTTCCGTGGTCGATAAACAGACCCTCGCCGATGGTGGCGCCGGGGTGTATCTCGATTCCCGTAAGGAATCTTGCAGACTGGGAAATAAAACGGGCAGACGTATATTTTTCATTTTCGTACAGCTTATGTGCTACACGGTAAGCCATGATAGCGTGAAAGCCTGAGTAGAGCAGGGCAGCCTCTGTCCTGCTTTTAACCGCAGGGTCTCTCTCGCATATGGCATCTATATCCCTTGAGGCTTCTTTGGCAAGCGCCTTAAAGGAATCGGGAACGTACTCTTTAGCCTTGGCAGTCAGCTTTTTTGCCTTTGCTTTCAGCTTGTCGGTCTCGTCCCTGTTTATTTCAATTCTAAGTTTTTTCATAGGGGCCTCACTTTACAGTGAAAGAATCAGTTATTAACAATATATTCGTCAGCCTTCACAAGCTTTCCTTCTTCCCACTTATATTCCGTGCGAAGAATTCCATCCTTTGAGGCATAATCTGTTCCGACTATGATCTTTTTTTCAGCATCGACTGTGAGCTCATACACCTTGCAAAGCTCCTCGCAAAGAACAAACTCGCCTTCGTTTTTATCCCAGAGCCACGCCATACCCTCAAGATTTGCAGTGGAGATACAGCAGGGAACGTACAAGTCCATATAACCGTCAAAGTTCATATCCTGAAACGTAGCGCCTGAAAGAGCAAATTCCATTTCAAAGAGAGCGTAATATTCGCCGTTTTCGGGAAAATCCACGTACTGAACTACCTTATCCTTTTCAGCATTCACGATCTCAAGGCGGGCATCTGCATCCTCAGGCTTAAAAAGATATGCGGAAAGATCCTTGCCGTCATACTCTTCCTTGCCGATAAGATTATCCTCAACTCTAAGGTCTGAATAATCAGGCCCTGAGCAGGCAGTAAATGCTAAAACCAGAGACAAAAGCAGAACGGAGGAAATAATTTTTTTGATCATATCAGTTTTCTCCTTCTGCGGGTGCAGGCTCCTTATCTACTCTGACGATCAGGCCGTTTTCGAAATATCCCGTATAAATGCGACCGTCGGGCCAGGTATAGGTTCCCTTGCCCCAGAGGGTGTTCTCATCAAACTCGCCCTCATACTTTTCGCCGTTTGCCCAGGTATAGGTGCCGATGCCGCATCTCATATCCTCAAAGAACTCGCCCGTATAAACGGAGCCGTCAGTATAGGTAAAGGTGCCGGTGCCGTGCTTTAAGTTATTCTTATAGCTTCCCTCGTATACGGAGCCGTCAATGGACTTATAAACTCCCTCGCCGTGCTTCAGGCCGTTTTCAAACTCGCCCGTATACTCACTGCCGTCGGCATAGGTGTATTTACCCTCGCCGTGGCGGCGGCCGTTCTTGAAGTTTCCCTCGTATCGGTCACCGTTTGAAAATACCAGCACGCCCTCGCCCGAGGGCTTATCGGCAATAAAGGTTCCCTCGTAAACGTCTCCGTTTTCATAGGTAAGCTTTCCCTTTCCGTGCCTTACAAGGTCCTTCATCTCGCCGATGTATACGTCACCGTTTGAATATGTGACGGTGCCGTCCTTTTTATTGACCTCTGCCGTCAGTCCGTCAACGTCATCGCTTCCGCTATAGGAAAGGCGACCGCTCCTCGGCGCGCCATCAAGGTCTGCCATACCAACAAAGGTTACTGAAAAGCCGTTCTCGAAATTATATTTTACGTATCTGATACCCACAAGATACAAAACGAGAAGCACGAGCGCTACGGCAATCACAGCACAGGTGAGAGTGATGATCACGTTTGTGCGTGTAGAAAGCCTGTTTTTCATTTTTCTTTTCTTAACTTCTGCCATAGCTTTTCTCCGTTAATCTGGATCAAAGATTTTTAAAGCGTGTTATTGCCTCGTCCCACAGCTCAAGAAGCTTCGGGAACACAAAGCTGAGTCCTACCGCAAGGAGAATGAATACTACTGCCGCAACGACTGCAACGACAGGATCAGACTTCTTTTCCTCATATCTGACCTCTGCAGTAAATCTCTGCTCCTCGGGTATATAGAGAAGAGCCTTTTGAAGGTCATACTTTTTCGGAGCATCCTCCCCTGCGAAAAATCTTCTGACAGCCTTCAAGAATGCAGGAGTATTATCGGGAAGAGCGCACTCCTCCTCATTTGCAATACTTACGTACTTGCGAAGAGTTTTTGAATCGCAAAGAGCGTTCTTCAAAATAAAGGAGGGCTTTAGAGAGAGCTCTGAAACAGTTTTTGCAGAGTCCTTCGAAAAGCACTGAGAGGCGGAAAGCTTCTTTACAAGCTTTGCTGCAAAATGCTTTGAAAATACGTGAAAGACCACCGCAACTGCAAGACCTATACACACTCCCCATATGATGACCATAAGGGGAAGTGTGGTATTATTAAGCTCAAAATTTTCGTAATATGTGTTATTCTGAAGCATTATCAGTTGTCCTTCTTGAGAACGTCAACGCCGAGGTACTTGCGGAGAACCTCGGGAACAGTAACGCTGCCGTCAGCGTTCTGATTCTGCTCAACGATAGCGGGAAGGATACGGCTTGTTGCAAGGCCGGAACCGTTAAGAGTATGAACGAACTCTGTCTTATTGGAGCCGTCACGCTTGAATCTCATGCCGCCGCGGCGAGCCTGATAGTCACGTGCGTTGGAAACAGAGGAAACCTCCTTGTAGCCGTCCATGGAGGGGATATGGATCTCGATATCGTATGTTCTTGCCATGGAAGCGGAGCAGTCTGCCGCTGCAAGCTTAACTGTTCTGAAGTGGAAGCCGAGACCCTTTACAAGCGCCTCTGCCTTGCCTACCAGCTCCTCAAACGCTGCGTCGGAATCCTCGGGGCGAGTGTACTGAACCATCTCAACCTTATTGAACTGGTGGCCTCTTACCATACCGCGCTCGTCAGCACGGTAGCTTCCTGCCTCGCGGCGGAAGCAGGGAGTATAGGAGATATACTTTCTGGGAAGATCAGCCTCTGTAAGGATCTCATCGCGGTGGAGAGAAACGAGAGCTGTTTCCGCTGTGGGAAGCATAAATCTGCGTCTTTCGTCCTCAGCTGCCTCAAGCCAGTAAACCTCATCCTGGAACTTGGGGAACTGACCTGCTGTGAGGCCGCACTCGTAGCCGAGCATATGGGGAACGAGAACGTACTCGTAGCCGTCTGCAATATGTGTATCTATAAAGTAGTTGAGAAGGGCCCACTCAAGACGTGCGCCCATGCCACGGTAGATCCAGAAGCCGTTACCGGAGAGCTTTGCGCCTCTCTTATAGTCGATAAGGCCGAGATCTGTGCAGATATCAACGTGGTTCTTAGGCTCGAAATCGAAAACGTGGGGATCGCCGAAGTAGCGGATGGGCTCGTTGTTTTCCTTGCCGCCTGCCTTAAGATCCTCGTCGGGAAGGTTGGGAAGACCGAGCATAAGAGTGTTGTACTCGTTCTCAATCTCAGCGAGCTTCTCGTCGTTTGCCTTTACCTCAGCGCTGAGGGACTTCATTGCGGCAAAGATCTCAGTGCAGTCCTTGCCCTCCTTCTTGTACTGAGGGATAAGCTTTGTCTGACGGTTCTGCTCCGCCTTCTTCTGATCGTTCTCTGCGATCATGTTACGGCGGGCTGTATCAAGCTCGATAATTCTGTTGATCTCATTTGCGGCTTCCTTACCCTTTGCGGCAAGGCGGGCAATAACGTTTTCGGGATTTTCTCTTATAAGTTTGATGTCAAGCATTGTTTTTTACTCCTAAAATGTATGTTAGTTAATATTTTTATTTTTAATCTTCTGTGATTTTTGATCCGCATATTGCAGCGAGAAGCGCTTCAAGATCGTCCTCTCCGCTGTATTCCACGGTAACGGTCTTGCGGCTGCCCTTTGCAGTGATCTTGCAGTATCTTCCCGAAAGACCCGTTACCCGCTTTTCAAGCTCTGCAACGTAGTCAACGGAAACGGAGGCTTCCTCGTCCTTTGGCTTTTGGCGGGGAGCTTTATTCTCAGCCTTTACCGCAGCCTCGGTCTCACGGACGGAAAGATTTCTTGCAACGACTCTCTCCGCAAGGGGGAGCATTGCATCCTTATTCTTGAGTCCGAGAAGGGCTCTGCAGTGACCGGCAGACAGAGTGCCGTCGCGAAGATACACAGCAACAGGCTCGGGAAGCTCAAGAAGGCGCATAGAGTTTGCAACTGCGCTTCGGGACTTTCCGATGCGGGCCGATACCTCCTCCTGAGTCAGGTCAAAGCCTGACATAAGCATACGGAAGGCCTCCGCCTCTTCATAGGGATTAAGGTTCTCTCTCTGAAGATTCTCTATAAGTGCAAGGGACGCTGTGTGAAGGTCATCCGCCTCCATAATGATGGCGGGGATCTCCGTAAGTCCTGCAAGGCGGGAAGCTCTCCAGCGGCGCTCGCCTGCGATTATCTGATACATTCCGCCGAAGCTTTCGCGAACGAGGATGGGCTGGATAACGCCGTTCTGCGCAATGGACTGTGCAAGGCTCTCAAGGGCTTCCTCGTCAAAGTCCTTTCTGGGCTGATCGGCCTTCGGCTCAACGTCGGAAAGACGGAGAGAGGTAACGCCGCCTCCTGCGGGAAGATCGTTATCGGAAAAAAGATTATCAAGGCCCTTACCAAGGGCGCGTTTTTTTGCCATTTTTATGACCGTATCTTTCTTTACGGTGAAAGGGGTGGATTTGCCTTGGCACCCTTCACCTTATGTAATTATAAAACTCTGTCAACGAGCTCCTTTGCGATCTCAGTATAAGCAAGTGAACCCTTGGAGTATTTGTCATAGTAATAGATAGGCTCGCCGAAGCTTGGCGCCTCGGTAAGCTTTACGTTACGGGCAACGGCTGTGGAGAAGAGCTTGTCTGCATAATACTTCTTTATCTCCTCAAGGACCTGAGCTGAAAGGTTCAGGCGGCCGTTGTACATAGTAATAAGTATTCCCGTAATCGTAAGATCTCTGTTATAAAGCTGCTTTACCTTCTTTATGGAGATCATCAGCTGAGAGAGGCCCTCGAGAGCGAAATATTCGCACTGCATGGGAATGACCACGCCGTCAGCGGCGGAGAGAGCGTTTACGGTGAGCATACCGAGAGAGGGGGGACAGTCTGTGAACACGAAATCAAAGTCCTCGCCCACAGCCTCGATTATACGCTTGTAGGCATATTCTCTTTTCTCCATTTCGATAAGCTCGATCTCAGCACCTGCCAGATCAATGGTTGAGGGCAGGATAAAAAGATTTTTAAATGATGTGGTGTATACCGCAAGGCAGGGATCGCAAGCACCGGTCAGGGCATCATAGGCGGAATACTTAAGAGCCTTTTTTGAAACGCCCACACCGCTGGTTGCATTACCCTGAGGGTCAAGGTCGCAAAGGAGCACCTTGTAGCCCATGGCTCCCACGGCAGCGGCTATATTGACAGCGGAGGTGGTCTTACCCACACCGCCCTTCTGATTTGCAAAAGTTATAACAACAGGTTTTCCCATATTTAAGTCTGTACCTTTATCGAATATATTTCTGAGCATAATTTCATACCTTATATTCTAACTCAACACGCACATTTTGTCAACATTATAAAGTATTATAACGGCTTATTTTAAAGTAAATTTACGGAATTTTCAAAAGAGAAAAGGCCCTGTCGAAAATTCCCGTAAGCACAGAAGGATACTATCGCCTATCAGAACGATAGGCGAAAATCAGGAATACCTGATTTTTGTAAGCGAAACGAATAATTCATTTGTAGGGGAGCCGCTTGCCGCTCCCGCATTTCAGAACGGTAGCAAAGAATTTGGAATACCGAAATTTTGTAGGTGAAAGAGGAGATTAGATTATGCCTTCCCCCTTGGGGGAAGGTGTCAACGTAGTTGACGGATGAGGGGTAGGCAACTTGTTGCCGTTAAATAGCGATGATCTCAAGAATAACGCCGCCTTGCGGCTACCCCTCACCACCCGCCTACGGCAGGAGCCCCCTCCCAAGGGGAAGCCTTGGATGTAAGCCGTTCCCTTACATCAGAACAGTAGCGAAAAATAAAAAATACCGTGATTTTGCAAGTGAAAGAGGAGATTAGATTATGCCTTCCCCCTTGGGGGAAGGTGTCAACGTAGTTGACGGATGAGGGGTAGGCAACTTGTTGCCGTTAAATAGCGATGATCTCAAGTATACGCCGCTTTGCGGCTACCCCTCA
>JAFQDC010000088.1 GCA_017416205.1 Clostridia bacterium
CTGCGCGCCCCCTCTGCAAGAAAAAGACTTCAAAAATGAACGAGCTCATTTTTGAAGTCTTTTTCTTTAGCAGAGGCTTTTGCCTTTGATTCTCTTTGTCAGGTTGAAGTTTTTTGCGGAGCTTTTTTACAAAAAAGCGACATATAAACCCGAATTTACAGATTCAAACGAAAGCTGCTGTTATCCGTAACGGGGTGATATACTTCAAATATATTTTGGCACGATTTTACAAATCTGTTGACAACCGCCCTATGGTTTTATATAATTTAAACATAAGAATATATCATAATGGAGGATAGCGTGAAAATTCAGTATGCACAAAGTTGGGCTTTACCTTTTTCACGCACAAACTCTCCTTAAAAATGGGACCCAACCCATTTTTGTTTCTTTAGAAACTCAGTCGAGTTTCAATACTTTTTGTGCCGCCGCCAGGCGGCGGAATGGAGGATATTATGAAAAAGATCATTGCCCTGCTCACGGTATGCTGTATTCTTGCATCTTCCCTTTGCCTGTTCCCCGTTGGAGCTGCAAGTGAGGATCCTTCTGACAGCTATACTTACATCAAAGCTCCCAATGAGGACGCTACCCTTGATCTCTGGTTTGACTATGCATCCAGGAAGATCTCTCCCGACAATGTGACCCCCACGGGTATGGAGAGCTTCTCCGTTTACATGGCAAAGAACGAGATCGAGGACGCCCAGTTCGTTCTCCTTGCTGAGTCTGACAGAAGCGGTATGACCGCCGAGATCGACGGCTTCAAGAACGAAAGCGGTGACACCCTTGCCGCTGACATCTTTATTGAGCTTTATCACGACTGCGGATACGGCAACTACGTGCCCGATGCTATCCCCCCTCTTTCAGCTCACGGCCCCTTCGCACTGACTGCAGGTAAGTCTCAGGCATTTCTCGTAAAGATCACAAGCGAGGAAGGCTCAGCCGCAGGCTGGTATGAGACCACCCTCACGATCCGCGATTCTGCAGGCAAGGCTGTCAAGTGCGCAAAGATATTCGTTTACGTCTGGGATTTCGCCCTCTCCGAGGAGACTGCCTGCGCTACCAGCATCAATCTTGACAAGGGCTACCTCAGCCGTGTCTGTATGAAGGACTTTGACGGCACTATCAACGAGCTCTACAAAAATTATTACGACTATCTTCTCGAAAACAGAATAAGCGCATACTTCCTCCCCTACGAGCTTTACGACGACGGCCTCGTTGAGGAATACATGGACAACCCCAGAGTTACCTCCTATCAGCTGGGCTCCTATACCTCGGGAAGCAGCGCGACCTATAACGACCTCTATTATCTCTACAGCTGGGGCGCATTCTCTGATGAAACGAAGCCTCACCGTTTTGACAAGTCCTATTACTTTGCAGGCGTGGTTGACGCGGCGACCCCCGCAGATCTCGAAAGACTGAAAGCGGCATACGACGATCTCGCCCCCGACCTGGAGCCCCTCAAGCCCTCCTATGCAGATGATCCCGTTTGGTTCATCTCCACCTACATTAACGATATCGACTACACTCTTCCCGACGGTTCAGTTATCGACCAGGTGGACTACTACGACGATTTCGTAAACCTCCTCTGCTCAAAGACATTTGCCTACACCACCCCCGAGGAGCTTTCCACACCCGGCTCAAAAGTGATGCAGCCCCTTAAGTGGAATTCTGTATACGGCACATTTGAAGAAAGAATGGCGCAGTACCGCCAAGACGGCAAGAAGGTATGGTGGTTCATCTCCTGGGACGTTGAAGCTCCCTACATCAACTACTATATGCAGACTGACGGCACAGCACAGCGCCTTCTCTTCTGGCAGCAGTACGACTTCGGCGTTGAGGGCTTCCTCTACAACTTTGCAAACTTCTGGATCGGCGACTGCGAGGACCCCTATAACAACAATATCACAAACGGTCAGTACCCCAACGCTCACGGCGAGTCCATCCTTATCTACCCCGGTAACGCTTACGGACTTGACACTCCCGTAGGAAGCCTTCGTCTTGAGGCTATGCGCGACGGTATTGAGGACTATCAGATGTTCACAATGCTTGACCGAAAGATGGCAGGTGCAGCTGAAGGCTACATCCACGAAATGACCACGGGCGTTGTTACATATTCCACAAGCGCTGAGGACTACTACGAGACACGTATCGCTCTCGGAAACGCAGTTGAAGCGGCTGAAAACGGAGTCTGCGCCCACGACTACAAGCTCTCCGAAAAGCTTTCCACTCCCGCAGGATGCGAGAGCGACGGCGAGAACGTTTACGTTTGCGCTTACTGCTCCGACAGCTATACAGAAACAGTAGAGGCTCTCGGCCACGATTTTGTGGACGGCTACTGCTCAGTATGCGGAGCGGCTAACAAGCCTGCATACACCCTAGGCGATATCAATGCCGACGGCTCGGTAAACGGTAAGGACTCAAACCAGCTAAAGCAGATCCTTTCAGGTGCGACCGTACCCACCGAAGCTGAACAGCTTGCAGCCGACGTAAATGCAAACGGTACTGTCAACGGTATCGACGCAAATATCCTCGCTCAGTTCCTTGCAGGAGCTATCGGAGGATTCTGATACAAAGAAGCACCCTTTCGGGTGCTTCTTTTAATGAATAATGAATAATGAATAATGAATAATTGATGTGGAAAAACGCCTGATGGCGTTTTTCTTCCGTTTCTCTTCTCTTTTCTCTCTTATCTCTTCACTCAAAAAAGGTTGCCCTCGGGCAACCTTTTATCTTTCATTAGTTCTTCCCACGAGATAATCAACAGATACGTTATAAAAATCAGCGATCCTTATAAGTATATCAAGCTTTGGCTCGCGGGTGCAAAGCTCATAATTCTGATACGTCTTTTCCGTAATATCACAATAGATCGCAACCTGTATCTGCGAAAGTCCTTTTTCTTTTCTCAAGCTGCGAAGTCTCTCTGCAAGTATCTCTCTCATAACCTATCACCTACAAATCCTAAGTTCAAAGCTCAAACACCAACGTTTGTTACTGCTTGACTTTATTATATCACAAAAACAAAAAAATGTATATCCATGTATAGAATTAAATCAGGAAACCCGCCTCGGCGGGTTTCTTCATTTTCTCTTCTCTTTTCTCTCTTATCTCTTCACTCAAAAAAAGGTTGCCCCAAGGCAACCTTTTTTGTTTTGTTATCTCTTAATCGTAATAGTTACTGCTTCGCCGTTGATGTTCCAATCCTTGGAAACACCCTCAAGGCCCTCTTCAAATGTAAGTGCATCACAGAGAACTGCAGAACAGAAATCAGAGCTGTCCTTATCAAGGATAGCCTTTATCTTATCACTGCCAACAACGGATACGGAAATTCTGTCCATTACGTTGAAGTCGGAGTCCTTTCTCATTGTCTGAACCTTGGAGATAAGCTCGCGAACGAAGCCTTCCTCAATAAGCTCTTCTGTGAGAAGTGTGCAGAGAGCAACTGTTATATCGCCCTCAGCTACGGAGAACCAGCCCTCCTTCTGCTGAACGTCGATAAGGAGGTCCTCCTTTGTGAGGGATACGGGGCTTCCGTTAACCTCAAAGCTGAGCGCGCCTGTAGCGTTGAGCTCTGCCATTGCGGCGTTACCGTCTACCTCTGTAAGGAAGTTGCGGATGCCGCCGAGAAGCTTTCCGTACTTAGGTCCTACAGTCTTGAGCTGAGGCTTGAAGCTGTAGGAGGAGATTGCGGAAATATCGCTTGCAAATGATGCCTTCTTAACGTTAAGCTCTTCCTCAACGATCTCGCGGTAATAGTCGCTTACCTCGCGGTCGGTCTTTACGTAGATCTCAGAGAGAGGCTGACGGTTCTTGATGTTGGCGCCGTTTCTTGCAGCTCTGCCGAGAGTTACAGCATCAAGGATAAACTTCATATCGTTCTCAAGAGCTGTATCGATCATAGCCTCGTCCACCTCGGGATAGTCGCAGAAGTGAACGGAGATGGGAGCGCTCTCATCAATGGTGCAAACGAGGTTTCTGTAGATATCCTCTGCCATGAAGGGGATCATGGGAGCTGCGGCCTTAGCTGTTGTTACGAGCACGTGCCAGAGAGTCATATAAGCTGCGATCTTGTCGTCAGTCATATCAGTGCCCCAGAAGCGCTCACGGCTGCGGCGAACGTACCAGTTGGAAAGCTCGTCAACAAAGCTTGAAAGGCACTTTGCAGCCTCGGGAATTCTGTAGCTACAAAGGTTTGCATCCACGCCCTTGACCATGGAGTTAAGGCGGGAAAGGATGAACTTATCCATTACGTTCAGCTTGCAATCGGAAAGTGAGTACTTTGAGGGATCGAAGTTATCGATATTTGCATAGAGCACCCAGAATGCGTATGTGTTCTGGAGAGTACCCATGAACTTTCTCTGTCCCTCTGTTACCGCACGGTCAGAGAAACGGGAGGGGAGCCAGGGTGCGGAGTTTGTATAGAAATACCAACGGATAGCGTCAGCACCGTGTGCTTCAAGGGCTGTGAAGGGGTCTACTGCGTTACCCTTAGACTTTGACATCTTCTGTCCGTCCTCGTCCTGTACGAGACCGAGAACGATAACGTTACGGAAGGGTGCCTTATCAAAGAGAAGTGTGGAAATAGCAAGGAGGGAGTAGAACCATCCGCGTGTCTGGTCAACAGCCTCGGAAATGAAGTCTGCGGGGAACTGAGCCTCGAAAACTTCCTTATTTTCAAAGGGATAGTGATGCTGTGCAAAGGGCATTGCGCCGGAGTCAAACCAGCAGTCGATAACCTCTGTCACTCTCTTCATCTCGCCGCCGCACTCGGGACACTTTACAGTTACAGCGTCGATATAGGGGCGGTGAAGCTCGATCTCCTCAGGGCAGTTATCGGACATGGACTTAAGCTCTTCGATAGAGCCGATAGCATGACGGCATCCGCAGGAGCATTCCCAGATATTGAGAGGTGTGCCCCAGTAACGGTTACGGCTGATGCCCCAGTCCTGAACGTTTTCAAGCCAGTCGCCAAATCTACCCTTACCGATAGACTCGGGGATCCAGTTGATTGTATTATTATTTGCAATAAGCTGATCCTTAACTGCAGTCATCTTGATGAACCAGGACTCGCGCGCATAGTAGATAAGGGGAGTATCGCATCTCCAGCAGTGAGGATAGGAGTGCTCGAAATTGGGAGCTGAGAAAAGGAGACCCTTTTCGTCAAGCGCACGAAGAACGAGCTTATCGCAATCCTTAACAAACACGCCGGGCCAATCGGTCTCAGCGGTCATCTCACCCTTACCGTCAACAAGCTGAACGAAGGGAAGGCCGTACTTTTTACCGACCTTATTATCGTCCTCACCGAATGCGGGAGCGATATGAACGATACCTGTACCGTCGCCCATTGTTACGTAGGAATCGCAAGTCACGTACCAGCACTTCTCACGGGGAGAAACGAAACGGAAGAGGGGCTCGTATTCTCTATACTCAAGATCCTGACCCTTCATTGTTTCAAGGACCTCGTACTGACCCTCGCCGAGAACTGTATCTGCAAGGGCTGCTGCGAGGTAGTATGTGTATTCGCCGGCCGTTACCTTTACGTAGTCGTCAGAGGGGTTTACGCAGAGAGCAACGTTTGAGGGAAGAGTCCAGGGAGTTGTAGTCCAGGCAAGGAAGTATGCGTCCTCGCCTACTACCTTAAATCTTGCAATAGCACTTCTCTCCTTAACGTCCTTATATCCCTGAGCAACCTCGTGAGAGGAAAGGGGTGTTCCGCAACGGGGGCAGTAGGGAACGATCTTATGACCCTTATAAAGAAGGCCCTTGTTCCATATCTCCTTGAGCGCCCACCACTCGGACTCGATATACGTATTGTGATATGTTACGTAAGGATCATTCATATCAGCCCAGAAGCCAACGGTATCGGAGAAGGACTCCCACATACCCTTATACTTCCATACGGATTCCTTACACTTATCGATAAAGGGAGCGATGCCGTACTCCTCGATCTGCTCCTTGCCGTCAATGCCGAGAAGCTTCTCGACCTCAAGCTCAACGGGAAGACCGTGGGTATCCCAGCCTGCTTTTCTGGGAACGTATGCGCCCTTCATTGCGTGATAACGGGGGATCATATCCTTGATTACACGGGTAAGAACGTGACCGATATGAGGCTTACCGTTAGCGGTGGGAGGGCCGTCGTAGAATGTGTAGGTATTATCCTTTGATCTCTGATTAAGGCTCTTTTCAAATATCTTGTTTTCCTTCCAGAAATCAAGAGTTGCCTTTTCGCGAGAGACAAAGTTAAGGTCGGTAGGAACCTTATTGAACATAGCGTTTTCTCCTTGTCGAATATATTGAAAGATTTAAAAAGCAATAAAAAAATCCCTCTTGTCGCAAGACAAAGGGAACCTTTGAAACCACCTGCATACAGTCATATGCGCCCACGGTAACGGGTAGGCACCGGCACGGGCTACTTATTTCGCCCTGCAGCTCGGGAGTGATATTCACGAAAGAGAAGAACGCCGGACTCACACCGCCACCGACTCGCTTTGGTTCTTTTTTCTTTGCTACTGTCTCCGTCAAAGCCTTTAACAGATGGATTATACCACCATTTATTCGGTTTGTCAAGGATATTATTTAATATATGAATGAAAAAGATCGGATGTCAAATTTTGGTTTGAGGGGGAGATTAGTATGATACTTCACGGCTACAATGTGAGCGAGGGATCAAGACAAGGCCTTCCCCCATGATTCGGGGGAAGGTGGCTCCTTAGAGTGAAAGCAGATGATTACAAACTATATCTCCGGCTCCATAGCAAGAATTATAATTATTCTATACGGGGGAGACGGATGAGGGTTGCTACCTGGCCAAGAACCAAACTTAACAATTTATGTACCACTTAAAATGACAAAACAAACAATACCGTTCGATCTGTCATTTCCAGCTTAACATAATTTAAAAATAGCTCTCACCCAGGTAGCAACCCTCATCCGTCACCGTCTGTGAAGACAGCAATGAATTCACATTTATCTCTGAGAATATCGTTCATTCTATATTGTGCGAAACTGCATCGGTGACACCTTCCCCCGAATCATGGGGGAAGGCCTTGGCTAGATCCTTCGCTCACTTTGTAGCCGTAACGCAAACTCCAACTCCTCGTCAAACCCTGATTTGCGAACATCAAAAAGCGGATCCCCGGGAAAGGATCCGCTTTTAACGTATTATTTCTTTACAAGGAACAAGGTTATATCCCAGGCGGGGATGCACTCTTCCCTTCTGAAATACATTTTATGGGTGGGGAGCAGCTCGTGAAGAAGAATGGGCAATTCAAATATATCACCCGTTCTGTGATACACGGAAACTGCCATTGAGGGGGCGCAGCTCTTTATCGTTTCAAGACAGCCTGCAATAGCCTCCGCCTCGTCACCCTCAACGTCAAGCTTTATAAGGTCTGCTATATCACCCGCAAGGATGCTGTCAACGGTACGCACGTCAACAGTAGTGCATTTTGCGCTTTTTGAAAGGCCTTCCTTTCCGCTTCCGCGGCTTGCAGAGCTCATAAACTCAATCTGAGCACACTCTTTTCCAATGGCGGCATTGACGGGAATGACCTTTGACCGCTCTTCGTTTTTTGCATATGCCGAAAGTTTCAAAAAGGTCTTTGGATCCGGCTCTGCGGCATATATTTTTTCGGGGGAAAGCACCCTTGCCATCATCTGGGTACTATCTCCCTTATAGGCTCCGCAGTCAACGGCGCACTTAACGGGAATATCCGCAAATATCTCAGCGTAGGAAACTGCCATGGGCTCAGCATTTATAAGGAGCTTCGGCTCTCCCGACAGTCTGAATCCTATCATATCCTCGTATACTTTTTTTGATCTTTCATCGCTGAAAAGCTCGTATGCCGCCTCTATTTTTTCAAGGTTTTCAAGATAGTATTCGTAGGTAAAAAGTTCCTTTCCGTAAAGGGGCACCTCGGGGATAAAAAGGGTATGCTTTTCGGCTACTTTTTTTATATTTTCGGCAACTGACAAAAGTGTTGTTCCGAAGGCAAGGAGCACAACGAAGTCATCCCCGTACTTTTCCTCAATAGCCGAAAGGCTCTGTACAGGCATATCCCGAAAGGTGCGGCTTCTGACGAAATCAGAGCTTGCAAAAACGCCCTCAACGGGAATATTAAAGAGAGCGCAAACGTCAAGGATCTTGTCCGCGCCGTTTCCCGTGCCGTAGAGAAAAATCGGACGTGTCTCTTTTTGTAATTTCACCCAAAGGCTGTCTTCTTTTGTATACCGTTTCATTGCTGCTCCTTTCTTTAAATTTATTCTTTATTATTTATTCTCTAAGTTTTAGTTTCAACCTTATATGTCTAATCTCCAAGTAATTGCGTCGTACAGTTTACCGTTTACTTCTCTATGGTTTGCTTTTCGATATACCTCTTTGAAACCCAATTTTTCTGCAACTCTTACCATTGCAAGATTACCTGACCACGTTTGTGTGTAGAAAGAATTGTAACCATGCTCCTTCAAATAATCCATATACATTCTAAAGGCCAAGGTTCCACAACCGTTCTTTCTGTTTTCCTTGCACGGGATATCTAAACCAATTACAGGGATATTCTCTTTATTCTCCGCATACCCTAAGTTTTTATAATAACATATCCAACCAATATGCACTCCATCCAACTCAATTTCGTATTTACGGCGAGTTACATCGGCAGACAGATCCTTTACAGAATCATAATACTCTTTCCAATATTTACGCTCTTCCTCTTCACAACTCTCAACCGTTTCCCATGGGGAGTCCCAGTTTTCCCATTCAGTTTCCTTAGTGAACCATCTAACATAATCTTCTATGTCACTCTCAATCATATCTCTTAATAATAACACACATACCTCCATTAATTTTTTGTTTATAGGGTTAAAGTTAACTAAAACTTTAAAGTTGAGCGAAAGGCTTTAGTCAAGGCCTTCCCCCAAGACTCGGGGGAAGGTGGCTCCCTAAAGTGGAGTTTGATTATTGCATATAACATTTCCGGCTCCATAGAAAGAATAAAGATTATTCTATATGGGGGAGACGGAAGAGGGTTGCTACCTGGGTAAGAACCAAGCAAAACAATTTATGTGCTGCTGAGAATGACAGAACAAATACTACTTATTATCTGTCATTTTTAGATTAACTTGACTTATAGACAGTTCTTTCCCAGGTAGCAACCCTCATCCGTCACCTCCTATGAAGACAACAAAAACTTATAATTCAACTCTGGAAATACCATTCATTCTAAATGTAAAAGCACTGCATCGGTGACACCTTCCCCCGATGGAAGGACCCGCTTGCGGGGGGATCCGTCTATCATGGGGGAAGGACTTGCGAAATCGCTTCTTTCGCTTGCTATATTTTAGTTTAAATTAATCCGTTAAACTCGGATCAATCCTCAAGCTTCAAAAACTTTGCGGCGTTATTATAGAGAATATCCTCCCGCTCTCTTTCGGTAAGGTCTATTGCGAGAAATCTCTCGATCTCAGTATCAAGGGTCTTTACGGGGAAATCCGTTCCGAACATTACCCTTTCTGCGCCGAGGATATCTATCATATGGCGGGCAAACTCCGGTGTCATTGCCCAGAGGGCGCTTGAGGTATCGTACCACACTCTTTCGTGACCTGCAAGGCAGTTTTCAGTTTCATCCCATGACATATAGCCGCCGAGATGCGCCGCCACCGCTTCAAGGCGGGGGAACATATCAAGGACCCGTCTGAGCTTTTTCGGCTGTGAGAACTGATACTGGGGTCTGTTATCTCCTATATGGAAATACACGGGGATGCGGCCTTCGATTATTTCGTAAAGGCGAAGAAGGCGGGGATCGTCAATATCCACTCCCTGAATATCGGGATGTATCTTCACGCCGCGAAGCCCCATTTTTATGCACCGTTCAATTTCCCCTTCCATATCGGGAAAGTCCTGATGCATTCCCGCAAAGCCTACGGTCTTGAAGCCCTCCTCTCGGGAGACCTTGGTCTGAGCGGCAATTCCGTCGTTTACCTTTGGCACCTGATGGGCGTTTGTGGCAACGGAGAAAAGAAGAAATCCCTCGACTCCCGCATCCTTTGCCCCTCTCGTCAGCCCCTTATACGTGCCGTCCCCCTCGGAAACGAACTCGTAAAAAGCGTTAAGCGCAGTTACCGCTTTTTCGCTTATTGCTTCGGGATATGTGTGAGTATGAATATCAAATATTTTATACATCTTGATTTTTCCCCCTTCGGGTGATATACTGAATAAAAATAAACTTTCGAAAGGAATTATTAAAATGGACTGTATTTTTTGCAAAATAATCGCAGGCGAGATCCCCTCAACAAAGGTCTATGAGGACGACAAGGTCTACGCCTTCAAGGATATCAACCCTATGGCGCCCGTTCACATTCTCGTTATCCCCAAGGAGCACATCTGCTGTGCTAACAAGATAGATGAGACAAACAGCCACTACGTAGCCGCAATTTTTGAGGCTATTCCAAAGATCGCTAAAGAGGCAGGACTTGAGGGCGGCTACCGCATTATCTCCAACTGCGGCCCCGATGCGGACCAGACAGTCCTCCATCTCCATTTCCACATTCTCGGCGGAAAGAAGCTCCCTTCAAAGCTTGTTTGAAGAGTTGCCGGATTTTTTAAAAAATTTAAGAGGAACGGCTGAGCCGTTCCTCTTTTCTTATTTAACGAACTCGTCGTAAATGGCGTTGATACACTTTTCAAAATCTTTTTCGTTGATGCCGAGAATGATGGATACCTCGCTTGAGCCCTGGTCGATCATACGAACATTGATATCCGCATCGGCTACTGCCTTGAACACTCTCGCCGCAGTTCCCTTTGCTCTCTGCATTCCGCGGCCAACCACGGCAATAAGAGCAAAGCCGTCCTCAAATCCTATATCATCGGGTTCGCAGGACGCGGAAATGGAGCTTACTATCTTCTTTCTCTGCTTCTTTGTAAGGTCTGCGGAAAGAACCACGCTCATGGTATCGATTCCCGAGGGGAGATGCTCAAATGTCACGCCCTCGTCCTCGATGGCCTCAAGGACCTTACGGCCAAAGCCGATCTCCGCATTCATCTTATCCTTTTCGATATTGAGAACGGAGAAGCCCTTCTTACCTGCAATACCCGTGATTACTTTTTCTGTATCAAATTCCTCAGTTGTGGGCACGATCATTGTTCCGCGGGCAGCGGGATCGTTTGTATTTCTGATGTTAATGGGAATACCTGCAAATCTTACGGGGAATATGGAATCCTCGTGAAGCACGCCCGCACCCATATAGGAAAGCTCACGAAGCTCTCTGTAGGTGATGGTATCAATGGGGCAAGGCTCCTTTACAAGGCGGGGGTCTGCCATGAGAAAGCCTGAAACGTCAGTCCAGTTTTCGTAAATGGTTGCAGACACGGCACGGGCAACGATGGAGCCTGTTATATCACTTCCGCCTCGGGCGAAGGTCTTGATGGTACCGTTTGGCATAGAGCCGTAGAAGCCCGGGATAACTGCTCTTTCGTGACGGGTGAGTCTGTCGGAAAGGATAATATTGGTCTTTTCCGCATCAAAGGTACCGTTATCGTAGAACTTTATTACCTTTGCCGCATCAAGGAAATCGTATCCGAGAAGCTTTGCCATGATCTTACCGTTCAGGTATTCGCCGCGGGAAGCCGCATAGTCGCTGCCTGCGTGATACATAAACGCACCCTCGATCTTTTCAAAATCCTCTGAGAGGTCAAGATCGATACCGAGATCGGCAATGATGGAATTATATCTTTCCTTAATAAGTCCGAATTCCTGAGAGAAATTCTCTCCCTCGGAGGCAAGACGGTAGCACTCGTAGAGCATATCCGTTACCTTGATATCGTTTGCAAAGCGCTTTCCGGGAGCAGAGGGAACAACGTATCTTCTCTCGGGCTCGGCCTCGATGATCGCCTTAGCCTTGAGAAGCTGTTTTGCATCAGCAAGGCTGGTTCCTCCGAACTTTACTACTTTTACACACTGAGAGCTCATTTTTATCTCCATTACACCAAATTATGGCATTATAGTTTTTTATATAAAAATCAAGTATATTCAATTATATGTAATAACTATATTTTTGTCAATATGTAAATTACCGAAAAAAACAGCTTAAACGACGTATTTATGGTTTTTTTACCATTCCCCGATGAGAAATTATTTTGTTCCCCATAAGAAAAGACTGCGCAGACAGTGCCGCGTCCTATCCTCCCCTTTGCAAATAAGAAATTTTATCAATACATTACGTCAGCAACTGAAACGAACAAATCAATTGTAGGGGCGTGCATAGCAGAAATGTTCCATTTCTGCAGACGTCCGAGATCTGCACGATAGCGAACAATTCAGAATACCGAGATTTTGCAGGTAAAAGAGGAGATTAGATTATGCCTTCCCCCTTGGGGGAAGGGGGACCACATAGTGGTGGATGAGGGGTAGGCAACTTGTTGCCGTTAAATAGCGATGATCTCAAGAATAACGCCGCCTTGCGGCTACCCC
>JAFQDC010000005.1 GCA_017416205.1 Clostridia bacterium
AATTGTCCGTCGTCGGCGTACAAAGGTACGAAAGAGGGACAATTCGCGGCTAAAAAGCCGCATTTAACAATGAAATCCGCCGATTATTTCGGCGGATTTCTACTTTTTTAATGCGTTTTTCACTTAACTAAATACTATATGTTTTGCGGCTTTTGTTCTGCGCCTTTTTCGACAGTCTGAAACAAACAGTAATCTGTTTGTTCCCTACGTTATTTATCAAAAATAAAGTTAGTGTGAAAGTTTTTGCAAAAATCACAAAAAATAACTGCCGCAATTGCGGCAGTTATTTGAAAGACATATTAAACTTAAATTACTTAAGCTCAACAGTTGCGCCAGCCTCAGTAAGCTTTGTCTTGAGAGCCTCAGCGTCTTCCTTAGAGATGCCTTCCTTGATCTTGGAAGGAACGCCTTCAACCATTTCCTTAGCTTCCTTAAGGCCGAGACCTGTGATCTCACGAACAACCTTGATTACGTCGAGCTTCTTAGCGCCGAAGCTTGTCATAACAACGTCGAACTCAGTCTTCTCCTCAGCAGCGGGAGCAGCAGCGCCTGCAACTGCAACAGCAGCAACGGGAGCAGCGGATACGCCGAACTCTTCCTCGATAGCCTTAACGAGGTCAGAGAGCTCAAGAATAGTAAGGGCCTTGATTTCTTCAAGGATAGCAGTAGTCTTTTCGGATGCCATTTTAAGTACCTCCAAATAATTAGATAGTTTTTTAAATTAAATTTGTTTTGCAGCTTATGCTGCGAGAGCTGAATTATTCAGCTGCGGGAGCCTCTGCTTCTGCAGGTGCTTCCTCTGCGGATTCTCCACCGTTAGCCTTGTCGATAACAGCCTGGAGTCCAACTGCGAGACCTGTAAGGGGTCCCATAAGAGAACCGAGCATTCTTCCGAGAAGAACTTCCTTGGGAGGAATGCTTGCGAGCTCTTCAACTACCTTAACGTCAACTACCTTGCCGTCAAGGAAACCGCCGCGAAGCTCGAAGGACTCGATCTTGTCTGCATATTCCTTGAGGACCTTTGCAGGAGCGATCGGATCGTCATAGCTGATTGCGAGAGCGTTCATGCCTTCAAGCTCGCCCTTGATGTCGCCGAGACCTGCAATGTCAGCAGCACGGCCGATAAGGGAGTTCTTGATTACAGCATATTCAACGCCTGCCTTACGGAGATCGGCACGAAGCTTTGTATCATCCGCAACTGTGATACCCTGATACTTAACGAGCACACCGGATGCGGCACGGCTCATCTTATCAGAAAGATCTGCAACGACAGCTTTTTTCTGTTCAAGGATCTTTTCACTGGGCATTGTAAATACCTCCTTGTAATATTTGTCCGACAGCCTGGAAAACAAAAAATGCCTTTTCCCAAAAATCGAGAAAAGACATGGATATATCATATATCGTGTCTCCTCGGCAGGAAAGCTTTCACTTTTACCGTAACCTGCTGTCTTTGGTGAACATACGGATTATATCACTACGTATCCTGTTTGTCAATAGTTTTTTGAAAATATTTTATTTTGTTTTTCTCTTGTCGTGTACTATTGATTTTTGTCGCAACATATTATATAATAAATTATACAAAAATTCAATAGGAGGTATCGAAATGAATAACAATTTTGATCCCAATCAGCAGCCTCAGTATGAGCAGGCACCTCAGGCTCCTGTATATCAGCAGCCTCTTTATGAGAAGCCCGCACTTAATCCTACTCCCTTCTTTATTATGGCGATCATAGGACTTGCGCTTTCCCTTGAAGTATCTATAGTAGGAATAATCCTTTCTGCTATTGCTCTTTCCAAGGCAAAGGCATACTTTGCGCAGGGCGGTGCTTACGAGGGCAAGGCAAAGGCCGGAAAGATCCTTGCGACCGTTGGCCTTTGGGCAAGCATCGCAGGAACTGTATTTTGGATCATCTTCATCATCATCTACTCAGTGATAATGGCATTAGCATTGGCAGGCGGCGGTGCGGATTACTCCAATATGCCCGATTATTTCTTTTAATAACTATCAGAAACCCGCCGTCGGCGGGTTTCTTCATTTTCTCTTCACTTTTCTCTCTTCTCTTTTCACTGAAACAAAAAACGGCTGCAAACGCAGCCGTTTTTATTGTTTCTTTTACGCCTTGCCAACGGAACCGAAGAGCTCCATCATTTCCTTAACTGTTGCCTTGATAGCAGCAGAACCGGGAGCGAGAAGCTTTCTGGGGTCAAAGCCCTTACCCTGAAGGTCCTTGCCTGCTTCGATATATTCACGAACTGCAGCGGAGAATGCGATCTGGCACTCTGTGTTAACGTTGATCTTAGCAACGCCGAGGGAGATAGCCTTCTTGATCATATCAGCGGGGATACCTGTACCACCGTGGAGAACGAGGGGCATATCGCCTGTCTTCTGCTGGATAGCGTCAAGTGTCTCGAAGGAGAGACCTGCCCAGTTTTCGGGGTACTTACCGTGGATATTACCGATACCTGCAGCAAGCATGGAAACGCCGAGATCTGCGATGAGCTTGCACTCGTCGGGATCAGCGCACTCGCCCATACCTACAACGCCGTCTTCCTCGCCGCCGATGGAGCCTACCTCAGCCTCGATGGAAAGACCCTTCTCCTCGCAAACTGCGATGAGCTCTTTTGTCTTTGCAACGTTTTCCTCGATAGCGTAGTGAGAGCCGTCGAACATGATGGAGGAGAATCCTGCATCGATGCACTTGTAGCAGTCCTCATAGGTACCGTGGTCGAGGTGGAGAGCAACGGGAACTGTGATGCCCATGCTTTCAACCATAGCGTCTACCATAGCAGCAACGGTCTTGAAGCCGCACATATACTTACCGGCTCCTGCGGAAACACCGAGGATAACAGGGCTCTTGAGCTCTTCAGCAGTTTCGAGAACAGCCTTTGTCCACTCAAGGTTGTTGATGTTGAACTGACCAACAGCGTACTTGCCGGCCTTAGCCTTTACAAGCATCTCTTTTGCATTAACTAACATTTTTATATCTCCTTTGAAGATGGAAATTTCAATCACCTAATTATAACCTCACAACACGGAAAAAATCAAGTGTTTTCAAACATTTTTTATGATATGATATCTTTTGTGTCATATCATACATAAATTTTGCTTATTTCGGGCATTTTTGATTGACAATATGTAGACAAAGATAGTATAATTAAGTTAACTAAATATGACGAAAAGGAATATTGAAAAATGAGAAGAACCAAAATAGTTTGTACAATAGGTCCTGCAAGTAATAACGAAGAGACTATGGCGATGATGCTTGAGTCAGGTATGAACGTTGCCCGTCTCAATTTTTCTCACGGCACTCACGAGGAGCATAAAAAGACCATCGACCGCTTCAGAAAGGTTCGCGATAAGATGGAGGTATCCGCCGCAGTAATGCTGGATACCAAGGGACCCGAGATAAGACTCCGCCTTTTCGAGAACGGCGGTGTAACGCTCAAGGAGGGCGATACCTTTATCCTCACCACAGAAGAGATTACCGGAAACGAGGAAAGAGTAAGCATTTCCTATAAAGAGCTTCCCTCCCAGGTTTACGAGGGCATCCGTATCCTTCTTGATGACGGTAAGCTTTCCATGATCGTAAAGGAAACAACGGAGAAGGAAATCGTTTGTACCGTTGAAAACGGCGGCGAGCTCAAGAACCGTAAGTCCATAAATATCCCTAACTTCCCCCTTGACATGCCCTACCTCAGCGATGCTGACAAGGCAGACCTTCTTTTCGGTATCGAGAACGACGTTGACTACGTTGCAGCCTCCTTCGTAAGAAGCCGCGCTGACGTTGTTGCTCTCCGTAAATTCCTAGACTACAACGGCGGCCACGATATCAAGATCATCGCAAAGATCGAAAACATGCAGGGCGTTGCCGATTTCGATAACATTCTTGCGGCGGCAGACGGCATTATGGTAGCCCGCGGCGACATGGGTGTTGAAATTGATTTCGAGAAGCTCCCCGGTCTTCAGAAGAGATTTATCCGTCAGTGCTATCAGGCAGGTAAGATCGTAATTACCGCAACTCAGATGCTTGAGTCAATGATCTCCAGCCGCACACCCACCCGTGCGGAGATCTCCGACGTTGCAAACGCAGTATTCGACGGCACCAGCGCTATCATGCTTTCCGGCGAGACTGCAATGGGTATCGATCCTCCAAACGTTGTAAGAGTAATGAGTAAGATCGCCCGTCAGGCTGAGAACGATGCTATTGCCCTTGAGGCATACGCGAAGTACCGCTACGAGGTGGACTATGCGGACACCACAAACGCTATCTGCGATGCGGCTTGTACCACAGCCCGCGACCTTAAGGCAGAGGCTATCATCGCCGTAACAAAGTCCGGCTATACAGCCCGCCTTGTTTCAAAGTTCCGCCCAAGCCAGCTCATTATTGCAACAACACCCGAGACTAAGGTATTCCATCAGCTTTCCATGTCCTGGGGAGTTGTTCCCGTTCTTGCACTTGAGCAGGCAGATACAGAAAAGCTATTCCGCCACGCTATCGACTGCGCAAAGCAGATAGATGCGGTCAAGTCCGGCGATACGGTTGTTATCACAGGCGGTATTCCTCTTTCCGTTAACGGTACTACAAACACCCTTAAGGTTGAAACGGTTGACCAGAGGTATTAATGAGTTATTAATGAAAAAGCGCATTTTATTTTATTATAAAATGCGCTTTTCTTCTTTCTCATAAATATGCGGTTTGGTGTAAGACTTACCACGGTATAATGTTTCATTATCAACATCTTTCTGGAAATTAACAGATCACGTCTTGACAACGATATGCTTTGGTTCTATAATTGTTTTGATTGTTGATGCAATCATTTCATTATCCCACCAAGAAAAGAAAGATCGGTGATCATATGGAAAACAAGATTTACGACATCGTTGACAGCGTAGAAAAGCTTGAAGCGACAATTGCCCGTGTGCGCGAGGCTCAGAAGGTCTTTGCAACCTACTCTCAGGAGCAGGTCGACCGTATTTTCCTCGCTGCGGCAAGCGCCGCAAATAAGGCGCGTATTCCTCTTGCAAAGCTTGCAGTTTCCGAAACGGGAATGGGCATTGTTGAGGATAAGGTGATCAAAAACCACTATGCTTCTGAATACATATACAACGCTTATAAGGACACAAAGACCTGCGGCGTAATAGAGGAGGATACAGCATACGGCACAAAGAAGATAGCCGAGCCTATCGGCGTTATTGCCGCTGTTATCCCCACCACAAATCCCACTTCAACAGCTATTTTCAAGACTCTTATCTCTCTTAAGACCAGAAACGGTATTATCATAAGCCCCCACCCCAGAGCAAAGGACTCCACCATTGCGGCGGCAAAGCTCGTTCTTGAGGCGGCAGTTCGTGCCGGCGCTCCCGAGGGAATCATCGGCTGGATAGACGTTCCCAGCCTTGAGATGACAAACACCGTTATGAAGGAGTCTGATCTTATTCTTGCCACAGGCGGCCCCGGAATGGTTAAGGCGGCATACTCCAGCGGCAAGCCCGCTCTCGGCGTTGGCGCAGGTAACACTCCCGCAATTATCGATGATTCTGCAGATATTATTCTTGCAGTTAACTCCATCATCCATTCAAAGACCTTTGATAACGGTATGATCTGTGCCTCCGAGCAGTCCTGCATCGTGCTTGACAGCATTTACGACAGCGTTAAGGCTGAATTCAAAAAGCGCGGCTGTTATTTCCTTAACGACGAGGAATGCGAAAAGGTAAGAAAGACTATTATCATAAACGGCGCGCTTAACGCAAGGATCGTTGGCCAGTCAGCTTCTAAGATCGCGACACTCTCAGGTGTCAGCGTTCCCGCGGGAACAAAGATCCTTATCGGCGAGGTAGAGAGCGTTGATCTTTCAGAGGAATTCTCTCACGAAAAGCTCTCACCCGTTCTTGCAATGTATCGCGCAACCAATCTCTCCGAGGCATTTGATAAGGCTGAACGCCTCGTTGCCGACGGCGGATTCGGCCATACATCCTCCATCTACCTTGACACTGCAACGGGCAAGGAAAAGCTCGATGAGTTTGCCTCACGTATGAAGACCTGCCGTATCCTTGTTAATACTCCCTCCTCTCACGGCGGTATCGGTGATCTTTACAACTTCAAGCTCGCACCCTCACTCACACTTGGCTGCGGCTCCTGGGGCGGAAACTCCGTTTCCGAAAACGTAGGTGTAAAGCACCTTCTTAACATCAAGACTGTTGCCGAGAGGAGAGAAAACATGCTTTGGTTCAGAGCACCTGAAAAGGTATATATGAAGAAGGGATGCCTCCCCGTTGCCCTTGACGAGCTTAAGACTGTTATGGGCAAAAAGAGAGCCTTTATCGTTACAGATAACTTCCTTTATAAAAACGGATACACAAAGCCCATTACAGATAAGCTTTCCGAAATGGGCATCGCATACTCTGCTTTCTTTGACGTTGAGCCCGATCCCACCCTTGCCTGTGCTAAGGCAGGTGCCGCTCAGATGACGGCATTTGCTCCCGACTGTATTATAGCTCTCGGCGGCGGCTCTGCTATGGACGCCGCAAAGATCATGTGGGTGCTTTACGAGCATCCCGAATGCGACTTTATGGATATGGCAATGCGCTTCATTGATATCAGAAAGAGAGTTTATACGTTCCCCAAGATGGGCGAAAAGGCATATTTCATTGCTATCCCCACATCTGCGGGTACAGGTAGTGAGGTCACACCCTTTGCCGTTATTACAGACGAGACGACGGGAGTTAAGTATCCTCTTGCAGACTACGAGCTTCTTCCCGATATGGCCATCATTGATACGGATTTCCATATGTCTGCTCCCAAGGGGCTTACAGCCGCTTCCGGTATTGATGCCGTTACTCACGCGCTTGAGGCTTATGCCGCAATGCTTGCAACTGATTATACTGACGGTCTTGCCCTTCGCGCTCTTAAGATAATCTTTGAGTATCTCCCCCGCGCATATGAGAACGGCCAGACAGATGCCGTTGCCCGCGAGAAGATGGCTAACGCCGCTACAATGGCAGGTATGGCATTTGCAAACGCATTCCTCGGAATCTGCCACTCCATGGCACATAAGCTCGGCGCATTCCACCACCTCCCCCACGGAGTTGCAAACGCTCTTATGATCGAGGAGGTAATCCGCTTCAATTCAAGCGACAGACCCGTTAAAATGGGTACCTTCTCTCAGTATGACCATCCTCACACAAAGGCGCGCTACGCTGAGGTTGCAGATTATCTGGGCCTTGCAGGAGCTGACGACGACGAAAAGGTCGAAAGCCTTATTGCAGCCATCAACGCCCTCAAGGAAAAGGTTGGCATCAAGGCCACCATCAAGGATTACGGTATTGACGAGGAGGACTTCCTCACCCGCCTTGACGATATGGTGGAGCAGGCATTTGATGACCAGTGCACAGGCGCGAATCCCCGTTATCCCCTTATGAGCGAGATGCGTGAAATGTATCTCAACGCATACTACGGAAAGCATTTCGCAGAGCCCGAAATGCCCGATGCAAACTGAGAGGTTACATATGAAACTTGAAAACATCATTGCAAAAAGAAGAAATAAGGTAATATACCGCGACGGAGACCTTTGCATCAAGCTGTTTGATGAGAATTATTCTAAGGCTGATGTTCTCAATGAGGCCCTCAATCAGGCCCGCATTGAGGAAACAGGTCTTAATATTCCGAAGATCCACGCAGTTACCACAATTGACGGCAAGTGGGCCATCGTTTACGATTATATTGAGGGAAAGACTCTTGCTACCCTTGCAACGGAGGATCCTCAGAAATTTGACGAATACCTTGAAAAGTTCGTTGATCTTCAGCTTGAGATCCACTCAAAGACCTGCCCCCTCCTTAATAAGCTTAAGGATAAGATGATGAGAAAGATATCTGAAACTACCCTTGACGCTACTACCCGATATGAGCTTCATACCCGCCTTGAGGGTATGCCCAAGCACAAGAAGGTGTGCCACGGAGACTACAACCCCTCCAACATTATAGTTACTCCCGAGGGTGAGTTCTATGTCATCGACTGGGCACACGCAACACAGGGTAATGCTTCTGCAGACGTTGCAAGAACATATCTTCTTTTCTGTCTTAAGGGAGAAAAGGAGCTTGCCGAGCGCTATCTTAATCTTTTCTGCAAGAAGAGCGATACTGCAAAGCAGTACGTTCAGAAATGGATGCCCATCGTTGCGGCCTCTCAGTCCGTTAAGGGTAAGGAGCACGAAAAGGAGTTCCTTCTCTCCTGGGTAAACGTTGTTGATTACGAATAAGCTAAAAAACGGAGCTGCCTTTGGCAACTCCGTTCAGCTTGTCGATAAAGGTATCGACAAGCTGACTTCGGGCTGTCGAAAAGGATGCAGAAGCCGTGAATTGTCCGTCGTCGGCGTACAAAGGTACGACAGAGGGACAATTCGCGGCTAAA
>JAFQDC010000089.1 GCA_017416205.1 Clostridia bacterium
GTTTGGTCTGTCGCGAGATCCAAATTGCTTTGCAATTTGCCCTTCGGGTTTCGACTACAGTGTCTCACAAGTGAGCCACCTTCGCTCAAGATGACGCGCGAGGTGGAGCTTGTCAATATTTAGATGAAACAACGTACTACAGACCGCGCCCACCTCAAACCAAAATTTGACGAAGTAAATACATTAAAACTAACATATCGGCTTTTGGGCATCAGAGACAGTGAACAAAGTGATAATACAAGCCGATTTTGTCACCTTTTGGCAAGTTTGGGAGCTGAAAATGGCAAAAACATCAAGGTTCAAGTAAATTTTGCGCAAAATTTGAATTTTTTTGTGATTAAACTTTCAAAGTTGTATTGACAGATTTTTCTTCATATGATAAACTTAGCTATGCACAAAAAAATGTGTGGCATATAATTCCTTATTATGGAGGTTCATATAAAATGAGCATTAAGAATGAATACCTGCTTTCCGTTCTTGAAACTGTAAAGGCGCGTAACGCAGGTGAGCCTGAGTTTTTGCAGGCAGTAGAAGAGGTTCTCGAGTCCCTCGAGCCCGTTGTTGAGCAGAACGAAAAGCTCGTAAAGAGCGGCGTTATCGAGAGAATGGTAGAGCCTGAGAGAATGATCACCTTCCGTGTTCCCTGGGTTGACGATAACGGCAAACCTTGTGTGAACCGCGGATTCAGAGTTCAGTTCAACTCTGCAATCGGTCCTTACAAGGGCGGTCTCCGTTTCCATCCTTCCGTAAACGCTTCCATCATCAAGTTCCTTGGCTTTGAGCAGACCTTCAAGAACAGCCTTACGTCTCTCCCCATGGGTGGCGGTAAGGGCGGTTCCGACTTTGACCCCCGCGGCCGTTCCGACGGCGAGATCATGCGCTTCTGCCAGAGCTTTATGACAGAGCTTCAGAAGTACATAGGTCCCGACACAGACGTTCCCGCAGGTGATATCGGTGTCGGCGCACGTGAGATTGGCTTCCTCTTCGGTCAGTACAAGAGACTCAGAGGCGAGTTCACAGGTGTTCTCACAGGTAAGGGCCTCTCCTACGGCGGCTCTCTTATCCGTCCCGAGGCTACAGGATTTGGCGCTGTATACTACACTGTTGAGATGCTCAAGTCCTTCGGTGAGGATATCAAGGGCAAGACCTTTGCTATCTCCGGCTTCGGTAACGTTGCATGGGGTACTGCAAAGAAGATCTGCGAGCTTGGCGGTAAGGTAGTAACTATTTCCGGACCCGACGGCTACGTATACGATGAAGAGGGTCTTGTAACTGAAGAGAAGATCAACTATCTTCTTGAGATGCGTGCTTCCGGCCGCGATAAGGTTCAGGACTATGCTGATAAGTTCGGCGTTCCCTTCTATGCAGGTCAGCGTCCCTGGGGCGTAAAGGTAGACGTTGTAATGCCTTGCGCAACTCAGAACGAGGTAAACCTTGATAATGCTAAGGCTATCGTTGCAAACGGCGTTAAGTACTACGTTGAGGTTGCAAATATGCCTACAACTGCAGATGCAGTTGCATATCTTAAGGAAAACGGCGTAGTTATCGCTCCCTCAAAGGCAGTAAATGCAGGCGGTGTTGCGGTATCCGGTCTTGAGATGAGCCAGAACTCTATGAGATACTCCTGGACTGCAGAAGAGGTTGACGCAAAGCTTCACCAGATCATGCAGAACATCTTTAAGAATTCCGCCGAGGCTGCAAAGAAGTACGGCATGGAGGGCGACCTTATTGCAGGCGCCAACATTGCAGGCTTCGAAAAGGTTGCCGAGGCTATGATGGCACAGGGCCACGTATGATTTGATTAATAACAAAAAACCTCCCATTCGGGAGGTTTTTTGTTAGAGAAGAGAGAAGAGGGAAAAGAGAATAGAGAAGAGAATCGGAATAAAACCGCCGCGGCGGTTTTTTTATATATGCTCAACATGAAGTATTTTCCCGTATTGTTTTGCGTATTCTATCATTGATCTTGTCCCTTTGCTTTTTTGATCCCAAAAGCAAATAACGGTATCGCAGTCTTTTGCCATTTCCCGATTTCGCATAGGGCCTGCGGCTTTTCCGTATCGGCTCCACTGAGCGCTGTATCTTTGGCAAACAAAGCCATGCTCCTTGGCATATCTTTCTCCAAGCATATCAGCTCCGCGGCATCCTCCCGTAATAAATATAATGTCATCTGCATTATGCTTTTTTAAATGATCATCTATCACCTTAGATAAATGCTCATAATCGTTAAAATTTCTGCTTCCGGCAATAACTATACGGTTCATAACCACACCTCGTATATATTTATATAAGTATATATCTAATTAACGGAATTGTCAAGTAGGTGTATCTCTAATAAAATATATAAAAAGCTTGTGTAGTAGGTAATTATGATAAAACTGATAATTGATAAAACATTAAATGACAAAGGTATTACAAGATATGAGCTTTCCAAAAAGACCGGTATCAATTATCAGATAATTGACAATTACTATAAAAATAAAGTGATACGTTACGACAGCTACGTCCTCGACAGGATATGCGATGCG
Source organism: Clostridia bacterium (assembly GCA_017416205.1). GTDB lineage: Bacteria > Bacillota > Clostridia > Oscillospirales > CAG-272 > Avispirillum. The sequence continues at coordinate 2,529 of JAFQDC010000089.1, forward strand.
CTTGAATGCGAAATATCCGATATCATAAAATACGAAAAGGAATAAAGACTCGTTTCAGAAAACCGCGGCGGCGGTTTTCTTTATTTTTCGCGGATAAATTATGGACAAAGAATTATTTGTGTGATATTATTAAATGATAAGAGTAAGAAAGCGAGGGGCCATATGAAGCTGTCAGACAGAGCAAAGAAAATATTGTCCGTCGTTCTCGCATCTCTTGCGTTAATGCTTGTTGCGGACCTTATAGTGACGAAGATCGTATACGATTCCGTGTTTTGCCGCTTTGACGACCCAGGTACCCCTCCTATTGATGAAATGGGCATTGGGGAGTGTGAAAGGGCAGAATTTATCTCAGGGGATAATCTTCTTTCGGGATGGCTCTTTTCCCAAGGTGAGGACCTTGTGGTCATCGCTCAGGGGATAAACAGCGAGGCTTCATACTTTTGTGATGAAGCGGAGTATTTTCTCTCTGAGGGGTTCAGCGTTTTTATCTTTGATATGACAGGTTCCGGTGAGAGCTCGGGGGACAGCGCCGTGGGCTTTTCTCAATCGGTATACGATCTCAGGGCGGCCCTTGATCATATAGAAAACAAATATGTGTTTGACGATATATTTTTGCTGGGACATTCAAGAGGGGCATACGCTGCGCTTTGTATGCTTGGCGACGAGCGCGATATAGCGGGAGTTGTGAGCATAAACGGCGCAAACAGTGCTATGGAAGCTATCATGGTCTCCTCCGAAAAAAGAGTAGGAGCCTTTGCTTACGCAAACTATCCCATGCTGTGGATATATCAGTCCCTGCTTTTTGACAGGGAAACGGTGTCACTCTCCTGCGCTGATCTTATCGGTAACTCTTCGGTTCCCGTTCTCGTGGTCCACGCAGAGGATGACGAAACGGTGCCGGCAGACAGGGGCTCCGTTATGGCCCACCGTGACGAGATATACAGAAACGGTGCTGAGTTTATAAGTGTTCCCGGCGGCCACACCTCCGTTTTTGAGGACGGAGACGGTGGTGCAAACGACAGTCTTATGGAAAAAATATGTGATTTCTTTTATAAACATACGGAAAGGGAGGTGAGCGTCAATGAAGGATGAAATAGTGCTTATACCTGCATACAAGCCTGATGAAAAAATGGTGGAGCTTGTGCACTCTCTTGTGCACGAGGACTTTACCGTTATCGTTGTAAACGACGGCTCTCCTTCATATCACGACTGCTATTTTCAGGCTGTGGCCTCAGTTGCGGGAGTGGTGACCTTACCGGAGAATCGGGGCAAGGGCGCTGCTCTTAAAGCGGGAATGGAGGTCATACGCGATCATCATCCCGAGTGCAAGAGCTTTATTTGTGCCGATGCAGACGGTCAGCATTCCGTAAAGGATATTTTGAGAGTACGTGATGAGCTGCGCACGGGAAGCCGCTTTGTGCTGACGGTTCGAAATTTAAGAGGGGATATTCCCAAAAGATCAAAGCTTGGAAACCGTATATCAAGAGTTGTATATACTACTCTGACAGGCCATTATCTTAACGATAATCAGTCGGGCCTTCGCGGTTTTTCTGCAGAGCATATCGACTGGATGCTACGGGTCGGGGGAGATAAATACGACTATGAGATGAACATTCTCTATCATGCGGATAAGCAAGCGATCCCAATAACCACCATGGGAATCGACACCATATATCTTGACGGAAACCGCTCCTCTCATTTTAAGACAATCCCCGATACTCTGAGAATATACAGAAAGCTGTTTTCCAGTGCCTGGGTGACCTTTGCCGCCGTTTTGCTCACGGAGCTTATGATGCTTGAGCTGACGTTGGAGTTGAATTTCGAGCACGTGCTTATTTCCGTGCCCTCCATCGGAATACAGATCGCATTTTTCAACGTGCTTCTGAATAAATTTGTGGCATTCAGAAAATACCGATATGCTGACGGACTGAGAACGGTAATACACACCCTTTGCCGCTTTTGCGTGTACGGAGTGCTTTGCAATCTTTTGCATCTGATGTTCCCGTGGAGATGGGCAAGTCTTATCGTTTTATTTAACATTGTGGCAGTAGCCATGATCCCCGTGGAATACGTTTTCCATAAATTTATGCATAAGTTCAAATACCTCGAGATAGTAAAGGAATAAAAAGGGGCGCACCTTTTGTTCAGAACCGGCATCGCATTTGTATGTACAAATGCAGTTGGGCAGTAGCCCAAACCCGCTGACAACAGAAAAGAGAAGATTCGTTTTTTGCAACGAGTCTTCTCTTTCTTTTTTCTGTATAATGATATGCTGACTAAAGTCAGCGTGATATTCTATTCGCCGCAAGGCGAATAGAATTGGCGTAATATCCGTAAATGTATCACGCCTTGCGACAGGCTTTCTTAGTTGTTATTATTCAAGGCATTCGGCAATGCGGCGGTCAAAATCCCGGGCGTTGAGCCTGAGAAGCTGCTTTATGCAGGCGTATGCCGTATTGTTGTTGGCAGAGCCGTGCATCTTTATGACCGTCTTTTTCGTGCCGAGGAAGGTTGCGCCGCCGTTTGCGTTAAAGTTAAAGCGGTAGTCAAGAAGTCCGCTGACGGCCGACTTGAATTCATCGTCCACTGCGTGCTTTTCGCAAAGCGCTTCAACCAGAGCCTGAGCGTATCGGCCGCAGGCCTCCGCGTTTTTCAGAAGCAGATTTCCCGCAAAGCCGTCGCAAACGATAACGTCAGCCTCGCCGGAAAGGAGATCGTTTCCTTCAATATTTCCAATAAAGTTAAGGCGGGAGTCCTTGAGAAGGGTGAAGGCCTCTTTTGTCAGCGCATTTCCCTTTGAGTCCTCGCGGCCGAGGGACATAAGTCCGACGGTAGGACTTTCAGTATCATACATACTCTTTATATAAGCCTCGCCGAGAAGAGCAAAGCTTAAAAGATCCTTTGCCTTGCAGTCGATATTTGCGCCGCAGTCAAGAAGGCACACAAGCTTTTCTCCGTCGTAGGCGGGAAGGGCTGTGGAGAGGGCAGGCATTTTCAGACCCTTGATAAGGCCGAGGCGGAAAATGGAGCCGATCATAAGAGCGCCGGTGCTTCCGCAGGAGAGAAGACCGATGGCGTCGGGATCATCTCTGAGCGCATCAATGGCAAGCCCCATGGAGCAGTCCTCCTTGGCCTTACCCTTTAAGATATCCATTGGGATATCGGAGTTCCCGATAGTCTCTTTCGTATGTATTATTTCGTATCTGTTATCAGGGAGGGAAAGCTCATCTGCAATAGAGGTAACGGTATCCCGATCTCCAACAAAGGTTGCAAAAAGGGAGTCGTCCTCAAGAAGAGCCCTTGCGCTTCCCGCAATAACGGGGCGCGCTCCGCGGTCTGCTCCGTAAATATCAATAACGATTTTTTTCATTTTTCGCTCCTTTGGAGATCATTCTATTGAAAAGATAAAGCTGTATACGTCCTGACCGCCGAAAACGCAGCCTGCCTCTATAAGAGGGAGCTCCCTTTCAAGCCCTTCCTTGAGAAGAGAAAGCTCTTCTTTGGTAACGTCCTTTCCGTAAAACACGGTAATAACAGCCTTGTCCTCGATATCGGGAATCTTTTTGAAAAGGCTGAGGGAGGCGTCTATCTTGTTTTCCTCGCAGGAGAGGATGGCGTCGTTATCAAGGCCGATAAAGCTGCCCGCCTTTACCGCAACACCGTTAAGGAAAGCGTCTCTTGTGGCCGTGGTAACGTATCCTGTTCTAACGTATGGCAGGTACTGCATCATGCTCTCGCAAAGTGCTTCTGCAGTCTCAGCCCGAAGATCCATCATTGAAAGGGCTGAGTAGCCCTCGGCAACGGATTTTGTGGGAAGGACTCTGACATCGCAGTCCTTATACATTTTTGCCGCCTGACCTGCGGCGAGGATAATATTTGAATTATTGGGAAGAACGATAATGTGCTCGGCGTTCAGCCTCTTGAAGGTCTTTATAAAATCCTCTGCAGAGGGATTGTTGGTCTGCCCTCCGTCAACGAAGGCAGAAACTCCGATCTCTGAAAAATACTTTCGTATGCCCTCGCCTGCGGCAACGGCAACGATGGCATATTTCTCCCTCTTTGCGCTCTGGCTGACCACCTCTGAGTGCTGAAGAGACATATTTTCGATCTTCACAGTCAAGAGCTCGCCGTATTCCCTTGCCTTTGCAATAACGGCCTCGGGAGTCTTTGTATGCACGTGGATCTTCACGATATCCCCATCGTGAACAGCAACCACCGAGTCGCCGACAGTTTCGAGATAAGAAGAAAGAGCGCCAATATCAAAGGCGGCAGGGTCGCACTTTGCATTCAGAAGCTGCAGGATAAATTCCGTACAGTAGCCGAAGTCAAAGGAGAAGTCGGGGCCTGCTTTTGTGTAAATATCCGCAGAGATCTCACCGTGTGCACTTTCAACGGGAGCGATCGCAGTTCCAAGGAGGAAGGCCTCCATTCCGGAAAGGATCGCAACGATGCCGGCGCCTCCCGAGTCAACCACTCCCGCATCACGAAGAACGGGGAGAAGGAGGGGAGTCTTATCAAGAGATGCTCGGGCTTTTTGCAGGGTGCATCTCAGGCACTCCTCAAAATCGGGAAGAGTGGGAGCCTTTTTTGAAAGGTATTCTCCCGTCTCGCGAAGCACCGTCAGCATAGTGCCCTCAACGGGCTTTATCACAGCCTGATATGCACATTCAACGCCCTTTGAAAAGGCGCGGGAGAAATCCTCGACAGTAAGATTTGAGATATCACCGCAGCCCTTTGCAAAGCCGCGGATAAACTGAGAAAGGATAACGCCCGAGTTTCCCCTTGCCGTAAGCAGGGCTCTTTTTGAAAAGGCATTCATATATTCAGCGGCGCTTTTCTCCTCGGGGGCCAAGGCTCCTCCCTCAAGCGTTTTTGCAAGATTGATTCCCGTATCTCCGTCGGGAACGGGAAAAACGTTAAGGGCGTTTATCTTTTCCTTTTGGTTTTCAAGATTTGCATAGCCCGATAAAAGCATTGCCCGAAGGGTAATGCCGTCAAGTGTTTTCGTGGACATGGTACCACACCTTTCAAGCTTTAATTTCCCTCAACCGTGACCGTAGCTCCAAAGCAGAAGGCGATGACTGTGCCGGGGCCCACCGAAGCTCCAACAATGGGAGCGATATGGTTAATTATGACCTCCTTGAAGGGAGCGATGGCAAGGATCTTGTCTCTGAGAGCCTCTGCTGCGGGGAGATCGTCTGCATGAGAGATATAGAGGCAGGAGTCCTCAATATTCTCAGCGCTCTCTGCAATAAGAGAAGCGATCTCTCCTCTTGCATTGGCAGCGCCCTTTACCTTCTTGAAGGCAAAGTTCTGGCCCTTTACGTCGGAAAGGATAATGGGCTTCACGCCGAAAAGATTTCCGAAAAAGGCGCTGGATGCTTTAACTCTGCCGACCCGGCGGAGATACTCAAGGCTCTCAACGGTGCCGTACTGATTTACCCGAAGTCGGTTGTCAAGAAGCCAGGCTACAGTCTCGTCAAGGGAGGCACCCTCGCCCCTCATCTCGGCGGCCTTGATTGCAAGAAATCCCTGTCCGAGAGAGCTGATAAGAGAGTCAACGCAGACGATATTGCTTTGGGGGTATTCCTCGCGAAGCTCCCTTGCAATAAGGCTTCCGAAATTATAGGAGCCTGAAAGGGCGGAGGAGCAGGAGATATAGATAATATCCTCCCCAAGGTCAAGATGCTTTTTGAAAACGGCAATGGTGTCTTCCCGTGCTATCTGAACCGTGCGCACGTATTTGCCGCCTCTCATAAGCTCGTAAAAATCGTGAGCCGAGTGAGACTCCCAGTCAAGGGAAGCGGGATAGGTAACGTCGTCAATAACGTATCCCATCTTTATGTAGTCGATATCGTATTTTTCGCGGATTTCAAGAGTGAGGTCACAGGTAGAGTCTGCGACTATTGCGTAGTTTTTCATGCGTGTACCTCATTTATATAAATTTATTTTTTCTGTGCAATGGAGTCCATAAGAGCCTTCTCGTCAGCCATATCGGGGCTGATTGGCTTGCCCTCGTAGAATGCCGCGCAAAGGCCGGGGCCTATATTTGCGCCGCAGGCCATACCAACGGAATTGATGATGATCTCCTTTGGATGGAACTCGGCTTCTATCATAGCGCGAAGCTTTTCTGCCGCCTCGGGTCTGTTGGAGTGGGCAACGAATATTATCTGGTTTTCAGGGTCGGTAACAGTGCCCTTCATATACTTGACAGTTGCGTCAAGGGCTGCCTTCTTGCCTTTGAACTTTGCAAGGACCTCGGAAACACCGCGCTCGTTGAAGTCTGCCATAGGATTGATACCAACAAGTGAGCCAAAGAATGCCTTTGCATTTGAGATCCTTCCCGTTCTCACAAGGAAGAAAAGGTCGTCCATAGGTCCCATCTGATGGATGCAGTGCTTTTTCTCCTCGATATATTCCGCAACCTCGTCAATGGAAGCGCCCTCAGCCTTTTTAGTTGCCGCAAGGATAACGAGAAGGGAGAGGGAAGTGGAGTAGCGGAGGGAGTCTATGCAGATAACGCGCCTGTCAGGATACTTCTCTTGCATATTGTCAGCCGCTTTTTTGCAGTAGCTGTAGGTTGAGGAGATTCCCGAGGAAAGGGTGATGTTCAAAACGTCGATACCCTGTGAAAGATACTTTTCAAAAACAGTCTCCGCCTCGGTGATACCTACGCCTGCGGTCTTATATATAGCCTTATCCTCACTCATGGTGCGGAAATATTCTGTTGCGGAAATGCTCTCCCAGTCAAGACTGCAAACCTCGTCGTGGCCATCGGGGAAGGTGATGTGGCCGTGGAGATATTCGGGAATATCAAAGCGCTCGCGAAGGTCGCGCGTCAGGTCGCAGGAAGCATCGGGGATAATAACAAAGCTTGACATTTTCAGAGTCCTCTCTGTATGATTGTAATAAATTTGTGCGGATCTGAATTCACACTATTCCAATTATATATTAGCATAGCTCTCAATTTTTTTCAACAAAAAAGGACATAAACTTTCAAAAAATAGTGGCAAACGGAGCAATATCTGCTATAATTACTATGTATGAAATTTAAGGCGGTAATTTTATGATATATACGGTAATGGCCCTCCCCTCGGGAGTAACTATTGCGCTTTTGATAGCTGCGCTGCTTCTTTTTTTTGGCGCGGTGTTTTCATTTTTCTTTCTTCTTTACGTTGCGAAGAGAGTATACGACGGAACTCTCGTCCGCGAGGAGGGAAAATGGGGATATGAATGCTCCTGCCCCGATGACCCGGAGCAGATGAAAATGTGGAACGAGGGGGTTTTGTGGTACGAGGAAAACCGTGGCGTTATGCGCGAGGTGGATATCACCAGTGTTGACGGACTGCATCTCCACGGCGAGTATTACGATTTCGGCGGAGAGTGCGCAGTCATCATCCTTCCCGGACGATGCGAGTGCCTCAGATATTCCTGCTATTTTGCAAAGCCCTACGGCGAGATGGGCATAAACGTTCTTTGCATAGATACGAGAAGCCACGGAAAGAGCGACGGAAAATTCAGCACCATCGGAAAGATGGAGGGTGAGGATGTAAGAAGCTGGGTCAGCTTTCTTGAAAGGGAGATGGGTGTTTCAAAGGTATGGCTCCACGCCATATGCCTGGGAGGTGCGGCAGCCTTTTATTCTGCTGTGGGAAAGGATGCTCCTGCGGCCATCAAGGGAATCGTTGCCGAGGGACCATACGTCACCTTCCGCGAGACCTATAAGCAGCACCTTATTCAGATGAAAAAGCCTCACATCGTTCTCGTTGACCTTATTATGGCCCGCATCAAAAAGGAAACGGGAGTGGACTATAAGACTGTAGCTCCCATTAAGCTGTGCCGTGAATACGGCGGTCATATTCTTTATATCTTCGGTGAGAGGGATCAGTTCTCCCTCCCTCCTATGAGCGAAAAGCTATATCGCGAAACTCTCAGTAAAACAAAGAGGATAGTGTGGCTTCCAAGGGGCGGACATTCTCACCTGAGAGTTAACAACACCGAAGAATACGACAAGGCAATAAAAGAATATGTTGGAGAACACAGATAATGAGTAAGGACAAGAAATACGCTGTTTTTACCATGGACGTTGAGGATTTCTCCGATACGGGGTGTATTGCAAGGCGAGGCCTTTCTCCCGAGGACGATATGTTTGACGGCCTTGATAAATACGTTGAGCTTCTTGAACGTCACGGCATCAGGGCAACTCTGTTCACTCTTGCAAGCACCGCAAGAAAGATAGAGGACAGGCTTGCCTCCTTTGCCCGCAGAGGGCACAAGATCGCCCTTCACGGCCTTGATCACACCTCCCTTGAGCGCCTCAGCGATGAGGAATTCAGAGAGGGAACGAGGGCGGCGAGAGAATATCTTGAGGGCGTTATCGGAGAGAGGGTCCTTGGATACAGAGCTCCCTTTTTCAGTATGGATGACGAAAAGATTGGTATCCTTCAGGAAATGGGATTTTCGTATGACTCCAGCAGTCAGGCCTTTGAGAAGAATTATCTTCGGGGCGCATTCAATATGGAGGAGTTTGAAAGAGTGTCCTCCTGCGCAGGCAAAAGGCAGGGCTTTTTCGAGTTCAGCCTGCCCTGCGAGAATATTCTCGGATGTAATTATCCTGTGTCAGGAGGAGGATACGACCGTATCTGCCCCTGGCCCCTTGTTAAAAACGGGATAAAGAGATACATAAAGAAAAACGATATGTACGTTTTCTACCTCCATCCCTTTGAGCTTTCGGATAACCGCTGCGAAAGTCTGCGGCGGCTTCCGAAAAATGAGCGGCTGTACCTGAACTACGGAATATCCTCATATGCAAAAAAGATCGAGCGCATTATTGAAATGCTTGAAAAGGAAGGCTATACCTTCATAACCTTCGAGGAGCTTTGCGAGATATTGGAGAGCGAAAAGCAAAAGGAGCTGTTGTAAAAACAGCTCTTTTTGTATGCTTGGATTTTTAAAGCGGTGGGATCTAATGGTCAACGGTTTATACGGAAGCTGTGGCTATAAAGAGAACGAGGGCTTAAATCAAATCCTCCCCTTGCGAGGGGAGGTGCAGGATAATATGAATAATTAGGTTGTTTTTGACACCGATGACGGAAGGGTATTAGCGAATGATTACAACAAGCTTTCTTTTATAGCAGTAGAGTCTGTTTTCGGCAAAGCAACTACCCCACCACCGCAAGCGGTCCCCCGCCCCTCGCAAGGGGCGGAAAATGCTTGAGTCACACCTTTATCTACAAAATCTTGGTATTCCTGCTCCTTCGATACCGTTCTGATGTAAGGGAACGGCTTACACCCAAGGCTTCCCCCCGCGGACGTAACGCAGAACGAAATTTGAAGTTTACGTGTCCGCTCTGTCTTTGCTAAAGCAAAGACCCAAGCATGGCTTCCCCTTGGGGGAGGCTCCTGCCGTAGGCGGGTGGTGAGGGGTAGCCGCAAGGCGGCGTTATTCTTGAGATCATCGCTATTTAACGGCAACAAGTTGCCTACCCCTCATCCGTCAACTGCGTTGACACCTTCCCCCAAGGGGGAAGGCTCTGATCAAATCGACTCTTTCACCTGCAAAATTACGGTATTCCCGATTTTTCGCTATCGTTCTGAAAAGCGGGAGTACGCAGTGCTCCCCTACGGATATGCAGAAACCAATGCCTCCACTGACACCGCGAAGCGGTTTTAGGGGAGGTGGCATCGGTGCAAATTGAATAACAACAGAGAAAATCTTCGGCACCGATGACGGAAGGGTCAATTTATCTGCATGCGAATCTAAATGAAATTTTATGCAAAAACGAAAGATTAATGATACACGTTGCTGTAGGGACAGGCGTCCCCGACGGTCCGCCAACCGAAGCCATATTCACCGCGAGACGTAACGTCTGCAACGGACAGTCGGGGACGCCTGTCCCTACATTTTAATCGTACGTTTCGACTACAAAATTCAGATATTTTTAATTTCCCGCTATCGTTCTGAAATGTGGGAGCGGCAAGCGGCTCCCCTACGGCTACGTTGTCGGTTTTCCCTGTAGCCGTAACGTTTATACAAATTGTTTTTCTCGGACGAGCAATGCTCGCTCCTGTCAGATCCTTCGTTTTGCCTTTCAAATTTTAGTTTTTCGGTGGGAGAGAAGAAAACCCAAAATGATAGTTGAATGTGAGAATTTAGACAAAGCCTCTCCCCGCGGACAAGTGGACTTTAAGTGTTACGTTACGTTCTTGGGGGAGAGCCCTGTCGGTAATCTCCCCCAAGACCCGCTTCTTCCAATTCACGTATGAGCATTCAAGGCGAAGGCGGCGTATGCGGCGGCGCCGTAGGGAAGGGCTGATTCGTCAAAGCGCGCCTTTTTGGAGTGGAGGGGATATTCATATCCTGCGCTTTTTGCCCCTGCACAGACGGCCAGCATCACTGTGGGAACTTCTCTTGAAACGTATGCAAAATCCTCGCTGCCGCCGCCCCGTGTGCCCTCTGGGAGAATTATGGGGGCAGGGGTGGCGCCCTCAAAAATACGTGGAAGACGACTGCAAAGGTCGGCATCGTTTATAAACGATGGGCATCCCGAGGTGAAGACCACCTCGGCCTCTGTTCGGTGTGCCTTTGCAACAAAGCGGCAGATCTCCGAAAGGCGGCTTTTCAAAAACTCACGTCGGCTGTCGCTGTAGCTTCGCAGAGTCCCTCCGAGGATACAGCAGTCGGGAATAGCGTTGTCAGAGTCCCCTGCCTGTATCCTGCCAATGGAAAGAACGTCGCCCCCGTCGGGGGAAAGCTCCCGTTCAACGATCCCCGCAAGGGAGGTGAGGATATGGGCGGCAGTCCCTATCGGGTCAATGCCAAGATAGGGGGTAGAGCCGTGGCAGCCCCGACCTCTGATAAAGACCGTGAAGAAATCAGCCCCTGCCGCACCTATCCCTGCAGGAGGGATCAGTATTGTTCCGCATTCCCGGTCCGTTGCTGTCAGCACGTGTATCATTGCGGCAGAGCTGACTTTTGGGGATGAAAGAAGCCCCCCCTCTATCATTGAAAGAGCGCCCCTGAGAGTCTCCTCCCCGGGCTGAAAGCAGAGCTTCACCGTGGTATGAAGCTCCTTTTCTGCATCCTTTAAAAGCTGTGCGGCTCCGAGAAGCATAGCAGTGTGCATATCGTGGCCGCAGGCGTGCATAGCGTCGGTTTCTGAAGAAAAGCTTTCTCCGGATTCCTCTTTTATGGGGAGAGCATCCATATCTGCCCGAAGCAGCACACATTTTTCTCCTCTACCTACAGTACATATTATACCGCCCTTGGAGCAGATCTTTGGGGAATATCCCATTTTTATAAGACGGTCGGCGCAGTATTGCACGGTACGGGGAAGGGACATTCCGCACTCTGCCGTTTTATGAAGATTTTGCCTGTCCTCGGACAGTCTTTTTTGTATTCTCAGAGCGCCTGAATACAGCTTTTCAAAGGTCATTATTTGATCTTCCTTTCTTTTTGCTTTGTATATAATATTCCCGTTTTTACAAAAGGTATAGTCATTGTACCGAATTGAAAGTATTTCAAAAAAAGCGATTGACAAAAGGGGACTTCTTTGGTAAGATTGAAATGAGAAATTATATATAGGAGGTTCTTTTTGTGAAAAAGACACTAAAATCATTATTTGTTGTCTTCACTCTGGCTGTTCTTTGCGCGGCACTTATTTTCGGCGTGTTCACCGCGGGCGCTGTAAGCGATGACCCTGCTGACAGCTACGTAAAGCAGAATGCAGAGTATGAAGATGCAGGTATCGATCTTTGGTTTGAGCACTCCTTCAAGAAAGTGTTCACAAGCGATACCACCCCCTCCGGAATGGAGACCTATTCCGTTTATATGGCAAAGAACGAGGTTGAAAACGCTCAGTTCGTTCTTTATTCCGACACAACAAAGGCAGGTCTCACAGCAAGCGTAACTGCATTTGAAAACGAAGCAGGCGATACTATCCCCGCGGAGCTTTACTATGAAATGTACGTTACAACTACAGACCTCAGAGAGGACTTCGTTCTCGGAGCCGGTGCAGGAGACTCCATCATCCGCGAGGGTGAGACTCCCGATCCTGTTGTTCCCCTTAAGAATATCGGCGCTTTCCAGCTTAACGGCGGCAAGAGCCAGGCCTTCTTCATCAAGCTCAGAAGCGCTGAGGATACCCCCTCCGGCTGGTACTCAGCTCAGCTTGATATCAAGAACAGTAAGGGTCAGGTAGTAAAGACTGCAACCGTATTCGCATATGTTTGGGACTTCACTATCTCTGAGGAGACTGCTCTCAGAACATCCTTCTTCATTGATAACGATACAGGCTACGGCGGAAGCTACAAGAACTTCTATGATTATCTTCTTGATAACCGCCTACTCGGCATGGACGTTCCCGGAACACTTTCCTCCGCTAACGCATACCTTACAAATCCCCGTGTTAACGCTATCCGCGTAACAGGTGACGGCGCAGGTAACGTCGGTAACTACGGTGACGTTAACTCTACTTCAAACTATAGCAAGTATACCGCTATCTATAACGAGCTTTATAATTCCAAGATCTGGAATCAGGTAAAGGATAAGTTCTATTTCTACACTGCAGATGAGCCCGTAGGTGACGTTTGGGCTAAGTGGTGCGGAAACACCAATCCCGGTGCTGACAGAGTAAACTTCCTCTATGATGCCCTTGAAAAGACATGGAAGTCTCCTATGTCCGTTGTTCCCTTCCACGAGAACCATCCTTATCCTTACTTTACCTATTCAAGCCCCATTCAGAACTATTCCACCGCTGAGGTTCACGACGCGATCCAGGCTATGATCGACGGCGGCGGCATCTCCATCTGGTGTCCTCAGTTCTATGCGTTCACACCTCAGTCTGAGCTTACAGCTGCAGGCTACACAGGTATGGAAACTGAGCCTATCCGCGAGCTTTCCGCTTCCATTTCCGGCCTTTACTCCTGGGGTGATAACAACAGCGCAACAGGAACAAACGGCGTTGACTTCTTCGTAGGTCATCAGCCCTACTATAACTGGAACAATATCTACGGCGAATTCTCCGACCGTATCCAGTCCGAGCTTAAGCTTGCAGAGGAGAACGGCAGTGTTGCAAACTCCGAGCTTTGGGCATATTCCGCAGGCTGGAACAAGACCTATACATATGCAAACCACCTTATCGAGAACACAGGTCTTCAGACAAAGATGCTCTTCTGGCAGCTTTATCAGAACGATATCACAGGTTATCTCTATTACGGTACAAACAACTGGAACGAGTATAATTCCGAGAACGGCAACTATGCTGACCGCACTGTAACAGGTGCGTGGGGCACAGATGAGGATACAGCAGTTGCTTGGAAGACAAACAAGCATATCTATCCCAATACAGGCGCTGCTATCCACGGTAACGGCGTTCTCTTCTACGGCGCATTCCAGGGCTCCATCTGGAATAACACAGGTGTTGTAGGAACTCTCAGAGTTGAGATCATGCGTGACGGCGTTGAGGATTATCAGATGCTCACAATGCTTGAGGACTACCTTGGCGAGACTGCGGCTAAGAACGTTGTTGCAAGAGTTTCCAAGAACGTTGTAAATTATCTCTCCCTCAATAACTTCTCCACAAGCGAGTGGGATTCCTCTATGAGCGAGTATGATATTATGGCATCCGTTCGCCGCGACCTCGGTAACACACTTGAGGCGGCTGTTGTTGCAGGCAAGTGCGATCACAGCTATGACGACGGTAAGGTAACAGTTGAAGCAACCTGTCTCAAGGTTGGTAAGACTCTCTATACATGTAAAAAGTGCGGTGCTGAGAAGTATGAGGTAATTCCTGCGCTTCACAGCGAGGGCTCTTGCTTCGAGGTAGTTTCCGGTACAGCGGCTACTTGCCTTGCTGACGGAAAGCAGCTTACCCAGTGTACAGTTTGCGGTATGCAGAGAGAAAAGACAACTACTGCGTTCCATAACGATGCAGAATGCCTCAGATATGAGTCTAAGAGTGCGGCTGTTCATAACATTATCTGCAACGTATGCAATGAGATCATCGATACAGCAAGCCACACAAACTTTGAGATCAACACAGCTACCTGTACAGAAGCAGGTGAGCTTCAGAATGTATGCCTCTACTGTGAGCATACAACTGTAGTTGAAGAGACCGAGGCTAAGGGTCATAACCTTGTTGAAAGCAAGGTTGAGCCCACTTGTACCGTGGCAGGCTATCAGGGCCTTGCTTGTACAAACTGCGATTATACAGAGGCTACAGAGCTTCCCGCCAAGGGTCACGGCGAGAGCCTTTCCGAAAAGAAGGATCCCACCTGTGATGCAGACGGTTATGACAGAGTATACTGTGCTGATTGCGGCGAAACTATCTCTGAAGTGATCATTCCTGCGGCAGGACATAAGTTTGCAAACGGCACCTGCGCAGTTTGCGGCGCGGCAGATCCCGATTGGGTAGAGCCCGAGTACACCCTCGGTGATATCAACGGCGACGGTTCCATTAACGGTAAGGACTCCAATCAGCTCAAGCAGATCCTTTCCGGAGCAACAGTTCCCACAGAGATCGAGCAGAAGGCGGCAGATATCAAGGCTGACGGCGCGATCAACGGTATTGATGCAAATCTTCTTTCCCAGTTCCTTGCAGGAGCTATCGGAGGATTCTGATACAAAGAAGCACCCGAAAGGGTGCTTCTTTCAGTTTGTCGATAAACTTATCGACAAACTGACCTCGGGCTGTCGAGAAGGATGCAGAAGCCACGATTTGAGGCTCGTCGCCGTACAAAGGTACGGCAGAGACTCAAATCGCGGCTAAAAAGCCGGATAAAATACGGAAATACGCCGAAGAATCGGCGGATTTCTACCTTATTTGGTCTTCAATTACCGCTATTCTTGATCTGATTTTGATCGCGGCTTTTGTTCTGCGCCTTTTTCGACAGTCTGAAAGAATGAAGAATGAATAATTGATGTGAAAAAACGCTTAAGGGCGTTTTTCTTATTATATAAATTTGGGTTTAGCGGTGAGATGAATTATGATTTTATTGGTAAAACGAACGGATTGCTTGTCCGTATTTCAAAACGGTAGCGAAAATTCACGTCTGAAACTCACCGTCTACCCACGTAACAAACCCCGTTTTACTCAAAAAAATATTATTTCACCACCCCTGCCACCGGTGGTGGCGGCAAAGTTTTCTTGCCCTTCACCCTAAAACATAAACTAAAACATAAACTAAAACTTAAACTAAAACACACACTTAAACATTCGCCGACGGCGCAGCTTTTTGGGGGGAGCGTGAAAAAAGAGTGTGTTGCAAAAAAGAGATTTTGAGAGAGTGTGGGGAGAGAAAATAATTGCTTTGTGATATTATCAGGGAAAAACGGGGAGAGGGATAAAATGGCAAGAGAAAAATGAAAACCAAAAAGGGCCATCGCAGTTTGCTTGCGACAGCCCATTTGTTTGATTCAGATAGCCTCGCCCTCGGCGTTAAAGAGGGGCAGGGGCTCAAGATAGATGATATCGTCTCTTTTCTGTGCGTCGCCCTCCGCAAGGATAGTCATCTTGCCGACGATATTTCCGCCTGCGGCAAGAACCAGCTCTTCAATTGCTCTGAGAGATTCGCCTGTGGAGATAACGTCGTCAACGATAAGGATGCGCTTACCTGCCATCATCTCAGCATCGGCGCGGTCGAGATAAAGCTTCTGCTCGCCCTCGGTGGTGATTGAGTTGACCGTAACCTCAAAAACGCCCGTCATATAGAGCTTGGGCTTCTTTCTTGCAAGAAAATACTTCTGATTTCCTGCAAGGCGGGCCATTTCGTGAGCTATCGGAATACCCTTGGACTCCGCTGTGATTATGTAGTCATACTCGGGAGCCTTCTCAAGAAGAGCCTTGCTTGCGGCTGTGGTGAGCTCGGGATCACCGAAGATAACGAAAGCGCCGATATAAAGCTCGTCGCTGATGGGGCAAAGGGGAAGAGCACGGTCAAGACCTGCGATCTTCATATTATAATACTTTCTCATATTTCCTCCGAAAAATGTCGTTTTTCTTTATTTTATCACCGTAAAAGTCCTAAATCAAGACTTTTGTTATTCAGACAGCCAGAAGTTTTCAAGGGACGCGCTGAGAGAATAAGGGTCTCCCGTATACTTTATATGCTTCCAGCTTTTCGGGAAAAGTCTGTATACGTTGGGGTCGGAGTATCTGTCGTCAAGAAGGACTACAACGCCACGGTCCTCCTCGCTTCTGATAACTCGTCCCGCCGCCTGCAATACCTTTATCATTGCGGGATAGGTGTATGCGTAGTCCTTGCCGCCCTCGCGAGTCTTTTCAAAATAGTCCGCAAGGATATTCTGCTCCGCCGTGATCTTCGGAAGTCCCGTGCCGATAATAACAGTGCCGATAAGGCTCTCGCCCCGAAGGTCAACGCCCTCGGAAAATGCGCCGCCGAGAACGCAGAAGCCGCAGATACCCTCCCCGTCAGATCTTGAAAACTCCGCAAGGAAAGCTTCTCTGTCGCGGTGAGTCATTTTCGGTGTCTGCACTACTGTACGGATGTGGGGTGCGCATTCGGAAAACTCTTCGTAGACCATCATCATATATTCGTATGACGGGAAGTAGACAATATAATTACCCTCTCTCGCCTCGGTCACCGCCATAATGACCTCGCATATGTCTGGCACGCTCATCTCACGGTCGTTGTAGCGGGTGCTGACGGAATCGTATGCAAAGAGGCAAAGGTTTTTCGCATCGTATGGTGAGTCAAGCTCAAGACGGGCCGCCCTTTTGCAGCCGAGAACGTCGGCAAAGTAGTCCATAGGAGTAAGGGTCGCGGAAAACATAACCGTGCTTTTCGCCGCCATGAGCATATTTTCAAGCATGGGGGAAGGGTCAAGGCATCTTATCTCAAGCTTCAAGGAAGGACCCTGCAGCTCAGCATAAAAGGCAAATCCTCGGTCAAAAAGGGAGAGGGCTCTGTAAAAGGCTGTCGCCGCCTCATAGGCTTCTTCAAGTATCAGCGCTGCCTCCTCTTCCTTTGACGCGGTATAGGCATTTCTGCAAAATGCGCCCACAGCCTCAGGGAGACCTTGCACCATTCTTTCGGAAAGATAGTAGCCTATGCTTTCTCCGCTTGAGTCCAGATGCTCCTCGCTTTTGCAAAGGGCCATGATCTCGCGTATCTTCTTTACCATCTCTCCGATGCTGTCAAGAAGGGCTGTGTTCTTTGTAATAACGGAAGCCTCCGTCTTAAAAAGCTTCAAGAAGAGCCTTGCGTCAAGGGTTGCGGAATACATCTCCCTTGCTCGGTCGGGCAGGTTATGTGCCTCATCGATGAGAAAAGCGTAGTTCTCGCGGACGGCTCCAAAGTATCTCTTAAAGCGCACCGAGGGGTCGAAAACGTAGTTGTAGTCGCAGATAATGACCTCGCAGTGCTCGCTTGCATCGAGAGAAAGCTCGTAGGGGCAAAGGCTGTGGCGCTTTGCCGCCGTCTGTACCGCGGCGGGATCGAGAACGCTCCCTGCGGAAAGCAGCTCTAGGAGAGCTGAGTCGCGGCGCTCCTCGTATGATTTTCGGTCCACCTCTCCCATGAGAGGGCATATACGGCAACGGCTGACACCTGCTTCCTTTTTTACATGAACGAAGGGGCAGGTGCGCTCCTTTGCGATAACGTAGGTGCATCTTAGTCCGTCGCAGGTCTTTGACATACGAAAGACTGCGTCGGCGCAGGCCTTGCCTGTAACGGTCTTTGCGGTGAGATAGAAAACGCGGTCAATATCCCCGCTGCCAACGGCGCGCAGAGCAGGGTATAGAGCGGAAACGGTCTTGCCGATTCCCGTGGGGGCTGAAACGAGAAGCCTCGTGCCTGCCTTCATTGCTCTGTATGCATCGGAAATGAAATCCCTCTGAGCCTCGCGAAGTTCCTTGTAAGGGAAGGGGAGCTCCTTCAGCGCGGGGACTGTGGAAAGCTGTCTTTTAGCCTCGTGGGCAATAAAGGGAGCGGCTCGATCAAGAAGAGATGCGGACATCCTTTCAAGAAAATCGCTTTTGAAAGAGCATTCAAAGGTGCGAAGCTCGCCGGAGCCGCTCTTCATATAGGTCATTCGGACGTTGACCTTGTCAAGCTCCTTTTCGCGGGCAAGCATATGGGCGCACAGAACGCACTCGGCAAGAAAATCGCTGTCAGACGCAGGAGAGGTCCTGGAGCTTATCCGCCCCTTTTCCTTTATCTTTTCCATTGTCCAGACTCCGCCTGCGGACCAGAGGATATCGCAAAGCCCCGTAAGGGTAAAGTCAAGTCCCCCTGCGGAAACGTGCAGGGAAAGCTCGCGGCGAAACTCGCCGTCGGAGTCGGGAGCGGGGGCGCTTTCGCAAAAGACGAAGGCGTTTCTTGTGCCCTTTTTCGTTCTTGCAAAATGAGCCACTTCCTCGGCGGCAACGGAAATTTCAAGATCTTCACTGTTTATGTTTATTCGCATCTGTGCCGCCTCCTTTTTTTGATAATATATTTTATCATACACAGCGTGAAAAATCCACAGGATTATTGAATATTTCAAAGAAGTGTGCTACAATCAAGGTAGTAATTTAAATATTCGGAGGTACAAGCCAATGGAAAACGAAAGAAAGCTTCTCTGTCCCGGTGACATAGGAAATAATGCCGCTTGCGACGCAAGACGCTGTGAGTTCGATATTATGAACGAGCAGATCTTCTACACCCCCGACCGCCCTGTTGATATTGTATTTATAGGTGACTCCATCACACATTTCTGCGAGGTATCTCAGTTCTACGGAAAGTACGGCTTCATAGTTAACCGCGGTATCGGCGGCGATGAGGCTCAGTGGGTAGCCTGGAGAATGGCGGCTGACGTAACTCAGCTCAATCCCCGTCTTGCAATCGTTTGCGTAGGCTGCAACAACCTTTGGGTCCTTGATAACAATATCGACCCCGAGACCGGCGATTACAAAGAGGAAGAGGTAGTAAAGGTAATTGCAACCATCAAGGAAGCGTTTACAAAAATGCTTGAGGAGGCAAAGGCAAACAACTTCCCCCTCTGGGTGGCATCCATCCTTCCTCACAGCAAGTGGGTAGGAAACCATGCTATCCGTAATCCCCTTATCGCCCGTATCAATAAGGAGATAAAGGCTCTTGCAGAGCAGTACGGCACTGAGTATATCGACTACTTCAATAATATGACCGATGAGGACGGCCTTACCATGCGCGAGGGCATCAGCCGCGAGGGTATCCACCCCAACCACGCAGGCTATGAGCTTATGCGTCAGGTCCTTGAGCCCAAGATCGAGAAGTTTTTTAATAAGTAATTTATCGGAAACCCGCGACTGCGGGTTTCTTCTTTGTTTATTTATTCTTTATCTGTCAAATTACGGTTTATGGGGGAGAGACGGTCGCTTTTTTGTAAAAAAGCTCCGCAAAAAACTTTAAACTATAGGAAAAAACATAATAAAGTATTGCTTACAACATTGCGTTTTTCATTTTCTAAAGTTTTTTGAGAGTGCAGAGAACTTTTTTACAAA
>JAFQDC010000090.1 GCA_017416205.1 Clostridia bacterium
CAGTTAGAAGAAGATTATGCCGCTGATCAAATAAGTATAAAAGAATATATGGACCCGTTTACGGGTGCCAAGAATAGGTAGGCAAAGAAAAGACAGCCGCACGTGAGCGGCTGCCTGTGATTGTAATGCGTTGCCAAACCTCGAAACCCCTTCCAGGGGTAAGGCCAGTACTTATCCCCTTTTAGGGGTGGAGCAAACCACCGGTTGAACCGGTGGTTTTGATTACTTTTCAACGATCTGAATGTCAAAAAGCTTGCAGGTATGTGACTTTATTGTAGTGCGGATCATTCTGTCAAGAGGCGCTGCCTCTTCTCCCGTTTCCAGATCGCGGAGCTTGACGGTGTATCCCGCAGTCTGAGGAATACCCATATCCTCAAGATAGGTGTAGTTGGTCGCATCGTGATCGCGGAAATTGAAAATACCGAGAACGTAACGATTGTCGGAAAGGTGCTTGAAAAGGTTGATGATATCATCCTTCACCGTAGGCTGGAGCCAAACGGGAGGTCTTGCTTCCTCGTCCTGATCGATAGCGAGAAGTGCGGGGTCCTTGAGAAGTGCAAGGGTTGCCTCATCGCAGTTTCTGATATCACAGCCGATCATAAGGGGAACACCCATCATGCACCAAAGAGCGAAATGCATTCTGTATTCCTCAGGGGTACATCCGCCGGCGGCAACATTACCCTTGCCTCCCATACCGCAGATGAGCATATCGGGGTCGTTAAAGCAGCCGACGGCGCTTGTTCCAAGCTTATCGAGCTGTGAAATGGCAATATTTTTAAAGGACTCGAAGTTATCGCAGATATCGCCCGTGGAGCGGTACATATGTCCGCCAACGCTTCTCGCCCAGGAATGAACGTCGTTTATACCCCAGTTGCAAAGGGAGAAAAGGATCTCACGGCCTGACTGCTTCAGAGCAAGTCCCATACGGCGGTAGAGATGGGGAGAGTGAACGTGATCGGGCACGTAGCAGTTGTCATACTTCAGAAAGTCAACGCCAAATTCCGCAAAGGTCTTGGCATCAAGATATTCGTTATCAAAGCTTCCGGGGTAACCTGCACAGGTCATTGTTCCCGCGCAGGAATACATACCGAATTTCAGTCCCTTTGAATGAACGTAATCCGCAACGTATTTCATACCGTGGGGGAACTTCTCGGGATCGGCAACGATGCGGCCGTCCTCGCCGCGCTGTCTGAGAGACCAGCAGTCGTCAATAACGACGTATTCGTATCCTGCGTCACGAAGTCCGCGCTCAACCATTGCATCGGCAGTTTCCATAACTACCTTTTCGTTGATGTAGGGGCCGAAGGTGTTCCAGGAGTTCCAGCCGAGAGGGGGTCTTTTTGCAAGCATAATATATTTCCTTTCTCAGAAAGTAATTAGTTTCGAATCTAATTTTTTGAACGACACTTTATATGTCATCCTATATTTATCGAAGCAATCTATAAAACAAAATTAAAATTTGAAGGGAGCTCTAAACGCTGCGCCTCCACTTCTCACGCTTAAAGCAAACAAAAGCTTTAATCTTTTATTATGTTGCGTGTGAAGGGGAGGGGGACCGCCGCGAAATATAAACTTTAAATTTTTAATTTCTTTGTCGAGGCGGTGGAAGGGTTGGTGTTAATCGTAATTTTTTCTATGCAGATGTGAACCCCTACCGTCATCGGTGCCAAAGAAAATTCAATTTCTCCGTTCATCCTGCACCGATGCCACCTCCCCCTCACAACCGCGAAAAGCATAGATAATCATAGTCGAAATTTCATTGATTCGCGTCTGAGAGGTGGAGGCATTCGTTTAGTGCAGAGTCTTTTCGCCAAGTTTAAATCGTTTTAAAGAAGCCCTTTCAGTTCTCCTGCTTCACGGGAGCGGCAGGTGTGATCAGGGGGTTCTGTCCCGATGCGGCGGTGATCTGAGCGATCATAAGGGATGTGCGGGACATCATTGCAGAAAGGAGCTGGGGGCAGCTCTTTTTGAACTCTCCCGCAATGTCAAGGCTCTTCCAGTCCACCTCGTTCTTTGTGGTGGGATCGAAAAGGAGCATCATTGAGAAGGTAACGGAAAGGGAGAATATTCCCTCGGGGGTAAAGTTCATGGCGCGGTTGAAATTGATCTTAACGCCGCTTTCCATAAGCTGAGCAACTATGGTGTCCTTACAGCCGAGAGTCATGGTCTGAGGCTTGCCCTCCACCTTGATGGTCTCATAGCTGATGTTATCAAGCACTATTTTTCTTTCGTGCAAAAAGTATCTTTCAAAATTTTCCATATTTGTTTCCTATGCTTATTCAGATTTCTTTTTTCTATAGTTATCTTTGAAACTCGCCCGTGTTTCGTAGAAACAAAAATGGGTTGGGTCCCATTTTTAGGAAGAGTTTGTGCGTGAAAAAGGTAAGGCTGGCTTTTTGGTTTCTTCGTTTCACGCTTAATTCCAATATTTCCTGTCAAGTGAGCGAAGCTGTACTGCCTCGGCAATATGGCGGGCGGTGATGCTCTCGCTTTTGTCAAGGTCTGCAATAGTTCTGGCAACTCTCAGTATTCTGTCATATCCGCGGGCAGACATTCCCATAGCCTCAAAGGCGTTTTTCAGTATCTTGTCCCCTGCCGCGTCAAGAGCGCAGAATTTTCTGATATGAGTGGTAGTCATTGAAGCGTTGCAGGTAATATCAAGTCCCTCAAAGCGCTCCTTTGCAAACTCTCTCGCCCCAATAACTCTCTCCCGTATTGCCGCCGAGGGCTCCGATTCGCCCTTTTGGGAAAGCTCGGAGTATTCAAGAGCGGGCAGCTCCACCTGAATATCTATTCTGTCAAGAAGAGGGCCGCTTATTTTGGCAAGATATTTCTTGATATCCTCCTTTTTGCAGGTGCAGTCTCTTATTTTTGAGCCGTAATAGCCGCACTTGCAGGGGTTCATTGCGCAGACCAGCATAAATTCCGAGGGGAAGGTAACTCTTCCCGCAGTTCTCGTAATGGTGATCTTTCCGTCCTCAAGAGGCTGACGGAGGCTTTCCGAAACGTTTTTCGGAAACTCGGGAAGCTCGTCAAGGAAGAGAACGCCGTTGTTTGCAATGGATATCTCACCGGGAGTGGGATTTTTTCCGCCGCCGACAAGGGCAGGGGCGGAAAGGGTATGATGAGGGCTTCTGAAGGGGCGGCAGGAAACGAGGGCCTGACCCTCACCGAGAAGACCTGCAACGGAATGGACCTTTGTTGTTGTGATAGCCTCACCGAAGGTCATGGGCGGGAGGATAGTCAGCAAGCGCTTTGCAAGCATTGACTTTCCTGCGCCGGGAGGGCCGATAAGCAGGATATTGTGTCCGCCTGCGGCGGCAATCTCCATAGCGCGCTTTGCCTTTTCCTGACCCTTTACGTCGGAAAAATCTATTTTTGCAGGATACAGCTTTGAAAAATCTGCAACGGTGCGCTCAACGGGGGAAAGAGGTGCTTTCCCCGTAAAATGCTCAACCATGGTAGTAACGCAGTCGACGGAATATACACGGACGCCGTCAACAACCGCCGCTTCCTTGGCGTTTTCAGCAGGAACGAAAATATCGGTCTTTCCCGCATCCCGCGCCGCAAGGACCATAGGAAGAACGCCCCGCACGCTGCGCACACTTCCCGAAAATGAAAGCTCACCGATAAAGCAGCAGCTGTCAAAGGAGGTGGTGGCGGGGATAGAATGAGATATTTTCAGAAGGGCCGCAAGAATGGCAAGGTCAAAGGCGCTTCCTTCCTTTTTGATATCCGCAGGGGCAAGATTTACGGTTATTGCCATCTGAGGGAAAAAGTATCCCGAATTTGCAGTTGCCGCCTGGACTCTTTGCTTTGCCTCCTTAACGGCGGCATCGGGAAGGCCCACGATCTCAAAGGAGGGTATCTCTGAATATGCGTTACACTCAACGGTAACTATATAGCCGTCTATGCCGAAAAGGCCGGCAGAATATGTACAAGTCAGCATCATAACCTCAAAAATCAGTTAACGTTTATACGGATATGTTAACATATTTTTCCCCGTCTGACAATAGGATTATGTAATTTTTGCACAAGAGAAAGATCTAATAATATTTTTAAAGGAGCGTTATGGCTATATATTGAGAGAGGATCTAAATAAGTCCTTCTCCCGCAGACGTTAAGTTTATCAAACTCTGAGGTTAACTTGTCTGCTCTGTCAACGCACGAGGCGTTGACCCAGACAAAGCCTTCCCCCAAGACTCGGGGGAAGATGCCGAGGTACGAGGCGGATGAGGGTTGCTATCTGGACAGTTATGGTAAAAATGCTATTATTCGCAGAAACGTAGCATAACATTAATTTTTAACGGTGAGGACGTAACAGTTGAGTGAGGTGCTTAATTAAAATACCGGAGATACCACAAATAGGTACCTCCGGTGTTCTTTATCTTTTTCTTATGTTTTACTTTTTGAAATATGTCACTTAGACAAACTAAAGGTTTCAGGAAGTTTTAATTCTCTTCACTATATATCAATTCTTCCGAAACGCTTTAGCTTTGCGAGCATTAGCATGGTACAGTGAGTTTCGTATAATTTTTCCATTTTACGAAATGTTTTATCTTCTCCAAAACCCCAAAAACCCCATGTTAAATGCCATGCACCATCTTCAGCTTGTCTCTCTATTAAATAGTTCAAAGATTCCTCTACAATATCTTTTACAACAGGATAAACAACACTTTCAGGAGTTTCCACCACATCACAAGGGAGTTCCTCATAACCTTTTGCCCAAGCTGAATAGTCCAGTTGCATACACGCAGTGGGATTTTGGCATATAATTGCTGACAGTTTATCGGCAAGTTCCTTGTCAGGCAAACACTTTATAAACATCTGATAACATTTCATATTGTAGGGTGATTCAATGTCGTTTTGCCCATGGTCTAATCGAGCAGACTTGCCGAATAATGAAGAAGCAAGATCATAATACCGCAAAATATGCTGTACCGGATAACTGATAATATCCTCATATATTTCTTTGGGTACAAGTTCGGAGTATAAGGCAACAAGTGCAGCCAAAGCCGCTTCACCATTTGGATTGTATTGTTTGACTCTTTCATCATAATCAGAAATAGGTTCAATATTACCATCCGGATATGTCCACCAGCTTACATGAGCACCATCATTTACACCAGGCTCCAAGAGCTCTCCCCAGCAACCTCTCTCCGGACGATAGCGGTCAATTACATATTTTATCATCTTTTGAATAACGGGATGTTCTATAGATGGTTTTTCCTTTAAATAATATATATATCGAAATGCATGTTCAGTACATTTGAGACAAGGACCTTGGTATTCAAATTCGTACATAAGTCCACCGAATCCACCATTCTCATGCTGATATTGAGCTAACACACTCATAAATTCATCAGTACTACTATTTTCAAAATTGTATTTGAACCAAGCTATAGTTATATCGTCGCCATGTGTGAATATATAATCACGAGCTTTTTCAAAATTCTCTTTTGACAATTTCTTCATTAAATACATAAAATACATATCCTCCACGAATGCTTGTTTATAGGTTAGCTGTATTATATCACAAATAAAGCGATCATTAAAGAAAAAATTAAAAAATACCCGTGTTCCCGAAGCACGGATGATCAATGTGCAGAAAAAGTGTGTCACTATTTCTATTGTCCTTATACAACAGGTTTCAAACCCTCACTTTCTGTGAGCTATCTCGTAAAATGAGATATAGACAATATATAGATCATAGTTTATAATCTAATTGTCAGCTGATAAATACGAATTAGTGAGGTTAGATTATGAATTTTGGCGAAAATTTAAGAAGGCTTAGACAGCAGAAACATTTTACGCAGGAATATGTTGCAGAAAAGCTCTGTGTTTCAGCGCAGGCTGTCAGCAGATGGGAATGCTCAACAACTTTTCCTGATATACTTCTTTTGCCCGAGATCGCAAGACTTTACTGTGTTACGGTTGATGATCTTTATAAGGAGCAATCCGTTGCTTATGAAAACTACGCTCACAGACTTCTTTCCGTGTATGAGCAGACAAGAAATGACGAGGATTTTCTTGCGGCGGAACGAGAATATACAAAACTTCATCAGAGCGGCAGTTACTCAATGAAGGATATGTGTATGTTAGGTATGCTCTATCAAAGCGGTATGTGGGACCGTTATCACAACGCACACAAATACTTTGATATCGGCTTATCAAAAGGATCGGCAGAGGATGAGGAAACATATCATTGGATAGAACGTCAGAAAATACTGCTTGAATCCATGGTGGGACACCACACGGAGAATATAAAGAAGTATTCTGACATTCTGAATAATGATCCCGAAGGACTTTACAATTACGTAAACCTTATTGAATGTTATATTCTCTCGGGCGACGTTAAAAACGCTCTTGAGGTATTTCTCAAAGCAGAGAAGAGATTTGAGAATCCAAAAGTTCTTTATATGTACGGTGGAATGATATATAGAGAGCTCAAAGAATACGATAAAGCTATTGAGTGCTTTGACAGAGCTTTCGAGATCGACCCCGGATATACTCACGCTCTTTGGAAAAAAATGTACCTCTATGAAGAACTTGGTGACTATGAGAAAGCATATGACACTGCCCGCGCAATAGAAGAGTGGTATCATAAGGGCGGATATAAGGTTGAAGAAGAAACCGCACGCAAAGCTGCTGAAAACTATTATGCAAAGCTGAATAACTAAAGTAATACCCCCGATTACCAAATGGCAATCGGGGGCATTGTAGCAAAAAAGGCATTCATTCCTGAGTTTTGCGTACCCACTCTTCCCAGCGGGGATCTGCCTTGATCCCCTTTTCTACCTCGCCGTAATCGGGGTTGCACCAGAAGGGCCAGTCTTGGGGCAACTCCCTTGTGATACTCTTTACGGTATCCGCACGGAATTTAACGTATTTGACAAGGGGAGCAGTGAGAGTATGCTCCTCCCCGTCACAAAGTGCGTCGAAGGCTTTCGCATTTCTGAGCGCTTCGTCAAGAGAGTCAAAAGCTTCGTCGTGATAGCCCCTCTCCCACTGAAGTCTTGAAAGATAGAGATACAGTTTGATAAGCATCCCGTGATATACGCCCATATTTCCGTCATCACAGATCAAATCAAAGAGTGAAATTGCTCCTTTGATCTTTTCAATCGGCATATCACTTTCAAAATGATGCTTGTTTGTTATCAATCCGTATACAAGCTGCTCGGCAAATTCATTTGCTGCTTTTAGAAGGAAATTTCCAACATATTTAGCTTCTTCTTTACCATCGGCGGCAGCTGTGAGCAATAGCTCTCTGCAGTTTTTGAGCTCGGGCATTTTCTTAGCATAAGCTATTGCTTTGTCGTTCTCTCCGATATTTCTGTAAAGCAAAACAAGAATATGAATTGCCCTTGTAACCGTTGCGTTATCAGCGGCATTACTGACAAGATACTCGCAAAGCTTGATCGATTCCGCCCAATATTCATTGCTTTTATGAACGTCATAACTATGCTGAATAAAGCCTTCGTCATCATAATAAAGCCATTCCTTATGACGTCTCCATCCTGCCTCTGAAAGCGTTTCGGCAAGAGTTATAATTAAGCGTTCATTTTGCGGGAACTCTGCAAGCCCTTCTCTAAGAATGGTAAGGCATTCATCTACCCATTCATCATCACCGCGGGACCGAATACCAAATTCATTTATCCTTTCAATGATAGCATCTATCTTATTGTCGCGGTCGTTGTGATAACCGAAAAGCTCATCAATAGTCACACCGAAGTAGTTTGCAATAGCGGGCATGATCTCCATGTCGGGGTAGCTGCCGCCCGACTCCCAGCGTGAAACTGCCTGAGAGGTTATGCCGAGGGCATCGGCAAGATCCTCCTGTGTTCTGCCGTCTCGGCGACGGAGCTCACGTATTTTATTTCCTAAATTAAGCTGCATAATTGCACCTCCAAAATGTTTATCACCGGTGTAACTATATTATATCAGATAATTTCAGCAAAACAATTATCAAATAGTTGTTTCAAAATCAACTGTTGGTTTCAAAACAGTCCCCCCCGATTGCCACGGCAATCAGGGGATTATCTTTCTAAACTATAAGGAAATAATAATATTCTTGATAATTGCTTTAAATATCGCTTTGCATATTGTATCATATAGTCAAGGATAAGAGTTGCAACTATAAGTTCCTGATAAAATTATCTTCGGCTAACAGATAGCAGAAAGGGAAATATAATGATGACAGTAGGTCAGAGAATTAAAGCATATAGAAAAGCAAAACAGTATTCACAGGCAGACCTTGCGGAGAGGCTTGGTGTATCATGTCAGGCAATCTCCAAATGGGAAAATGATTTGTCTATGCCCGATATATCGCAGGTCGTTCCTCTTGCAAAGGTACTTGGCACATCAGTGGATGCCATACTTGGTATGTACGGCGATGAGTCCGATGATTTAGCAGAGCTATACCGTGATCTTGAAGAAATATGCGGTGGTGAATTTGATACCCACTCAATGGATCCTAAGCTTTGCGAAACAGAAATGAAGTGCTTAGAAAGGCTTGAAGAATTCGTGCACAAGTATCCTCTTAACTACCGTGTTATGCTTCAGTACGGTTGGTTTGGCGCAAGAGTTGCTTCTTCGATAAACAAAGGCTATTTCAGTGAGCTTTCCGAAAAATCGCACAAGGCTATTCAGATCAGCACAGAAAGGGCCCTAAGAGCTGTAATCACTTACGACACTGATTACGGAAGAAAAGTAGAGGCAAAGCAGAAGCTCATCTTGCTTTACACGAGCATGAATGATTATGAAAGAGCATACGCTGAATGTGAGGATTTGGGCGAAAGTGATAAGATACTTGCAAAGTACAGAATTGCAAACAATGCAGGCGACTATGAAAACCGTCTTGAATATGCAAAGGAAAAGCTGTGCCTTGATTTCAAAGCATTGACAATTAGTTTTTCTCATCTCTGCGGATCATATGCAACACCCATAGAACCAAGTGCAGAAAAGTATACAGAACTTTTCAACACGCTTGTTCAGTACTGTAAGTATGACAACGGATTTGTTGCTACGGACGTTGAAAAGTTAAAAGAACTATTATGAATGAACACCCCCGATTGCAAGCAATCGGGGGCTCTTTGCGACAGAAAAAGAATACTTTTTTACTTTAAACTGCAGAAAGCTTGGAAATCTCTCTTCTTGCCCAATCAACGCTTTCACCACTACGAATACCGTAATCCTCAGAAAGTGACTTGATTATCAAATTCCACATTGATATTGCTTCGCTTTTCCTTCCGAGTTTTGTGAACAGGAAAGCTCTTGCATATACAGAATCCAATTCCTTGGGTGATGGCGCTTTTTCGTAGGATCTCTCGTAAAGAGAAATTGCCTTTTCAGAAAAACCGTATTTATTGAAGCGTTCCGCTGCTTCAAAAATGATGCGATGATCGTTGCCGTTCTTTTCAACGGTAGTTTCCCACATAGACATCGCCGTACTATTGTTTCCGGTCTGCATTTCAATATCTCCGAGGAACAATTCATACATTGCGTTATCGAAAAATGAGGAAATGTATTCCTTTGCTATCTCGTATTTTCCTGCATTTATATAAATACCGATGAGTTTTTCTCTGACGGTATCATTCTTTGGGTATTTATTTGATAACGCCTCATAGAAATTTATAAGTCTGTCTGTTTCGTTTCGCTTGTTTCTGACTCGTATTAGATTTCCGTGCAGTGCCATATCACAAGGATCAATTAGCAAACCTTCCTCGCACAGCCTACCTACGTTCAAAGTATCGCGGTTTACTCTGTGCTCATAAAGTTCAACAAGAAGGGTACGTGATTCGTTATTCTGAGGCTCGTCACAAATCACCCCTTTCAAGTATCTCTCTGCCCAAACGAAATTGTCGTGACTTACAGTATGCTCGTCGCGGATCATATTGCTGATGCGCTCCATGTAGTCGTCCTTGTTCATTGAGAAAAGGGAATCTATGCTTACACCGAAAAACAAAGCAAGCTGGGGGATTATAGCAATATCGGGAGTGGTGGTATTCGTTTCCCACTTAGATACAGCCTGAAAAGATACCCCCATTTTGTTTGCAAGTTCTTCCTGAGTAATACCTCTTTCACTTCTCAGTTTTTTAATAGTTGTTCCTAATTTAAGTTCCATAATTAACTCCAAAACTTTTATTTATCAGCTGACAACCATATTATATCCGAGAAGATCGCAATAGTAAATAACCGCTAATTTGAACAAACTCGCCTCTTAAGTGAATTGAGAGGATTTTTTCTACCGAAAGAAAGCCGATTACTCAACCTTCCAGCGTTTTAACAGAGGTAGCATAGCTTTCAACTTATTTCGTGCTTCTTCTTCAGTTTTGCAGTCTCCGCATTCAATTTCAAAAGGTATGCACATATCGATCATTTGAGACAGGGTACACTCGCTTGTAAAACTTCCGCCTGAATAACAGTATTTACAGTAATCTCTGCAAATTTGTCCTTCCGTATTTCTCCCAAAATCACTTTCGTTATTCATTTCCATACCGCAGCTTTGGCAGAATTTGTTATCCGGTACGTATCCGCCCGTTATTTCAATAACATTACAGTCGGGGTCGAATAGATGGAAATAATGGTATGTGGGATATACTTCAAATATTTCCGTTACTTTTCCGATCTTTAATGCTTTTACTCTTTGGTGCTCTCTTTCCAAATCATCCACCCAATAATTCTGGACGAATTTATAGGGAGAGTGGGGGAGTGTGCAATGTCCCCCAATATTCTCCTCGTTCATAAGTGAGATGTTTTGACCGCCCACGTCAAAGCTTACGAACTTGTTTCCGCTTCTGCATCGATCGCCTACGGATATGCAAAAGAACTTTTCATAAAAAGCCACCGATCTTTCAAAATTCTTTACGACAAGATAAATGCAGGCAAGATGCAGAGGGTTATCATTTTCGGCTTTATCCGTTGCGTCTCTCAACAGGAGCGTATCCGTTGATACCTCGAAAATATCTGCCATTTTTATTATTTTATCAAGCTCAGGCACCGCTTGCCCAAGCTCCCATTTTGAAACAGATTGCCTTGAAACCTCAAGAATTTCCGCCAAACGCTCCTGTGTAAATCTGCTTTGTATACGTAAAGTCTGTATCTGCTCACCTATAGTCACATTTTTATCCTCTCTTATCATAAGTTATCATAATAATAACATGTCTTTGCAAATAAGTCTACCAACCGAAAAAAGAAAACGCGCAACCGAGGGTTGCTTTCCATAAATAATAGCAATTTCATATTGAAAACAAATGAAAAAGAAAGTATAATAAGTCTATAAAAATCAATCTCGTGTTATTTGGAGGTATATATGGCACTTCCGGTGGGTATTCAGCTTTTTTCCGTCGGTGAGCAGATGGAAAAGGACCCCAAGGGCACCCTTAAGGCTCTCGCTGACATAGGCTACGTGGGCGTTGAGACCTGCGGCAGCTTTTACGGAATGGAGACCGCAGAGTTTAAGGCCGTCTGCGACGAATACGGCCTTAAAATAATCTCAGCTCACGTTTGGTATCCTAATCTCGTTGAGGAAACGGAGAAAACTCTTTCTCTTTACAAGTCACTCGGCACCGAATATCTTGCAATAGCATCCCTTTGGGGCGATCTTTCATACGGAGGAAAGGACCACAAGAAGGCAATGGAAAATCTTAACGCCGTTTGCCCCACCTTTAAGGAAAACGGCCTTCAGGTGCTTTACCATAACCACGACGGTGAGTTCCAAAAGGACGAGGGCAAGTATCATCTTGACCATATCCTCGAGGGTGTGGATGAGGGCCTTATCATGCCCGAGATCGACACCTGTTGGGCGGCCGTAGGCCACGGCGACGTGGCTGACCTTCTCAAAAGATACGACGGCCGCTGTCCCGTTATCCATCTTAAGGATATGTATTGCCGCGAAAAATACGGCTTTCAGAATACAAACGGAGAGCGCCCCGCTGATTGCGCTGTGCGCCCTGTGGGTTACGGAAGACTTGATATGATAGACATCCTCCACACAGCAGAGGAGATCGGTACAAAATGGATAATTATCGAGCAGGACAGCCCCTCCTTCGGACTTGACAGACTTGAATGCGCCGCCCTCTGCCGCGAATGGCTGAGAATGCAGGGCCGGTAAAAAGAAAGGATACGTTATGAAAACAAAGGAAGAATTTTCTGTAAGAATAGACAGCGAGCTTTATAAAAAGCTTCTTTACGTTGCATCAAAGGAAAACAACAATCTCAACAATCATATGCTCCATATGATCCGCACAAACGTACAGTACTTTGAAAAGGTACACGGAAGGATCAATACTCAGAATATCACAATTCCCGAAAAGAGCGAGGAATAAAAAGAAACCCGCTGACAGCGGGTTTCTACCATTTCTCTTCTCTTTTCTCTCTTATCTCTTCACTGAAAAAGCACCCTTTCGGGTGCTTTTTCTTACGGATATATTCCGGGGCGGCGTGAGCCCTCGTTGTAGAACTGAGTCATGGGATTTGTCTTATAGTCGAGAGACTCGGGAACGGGGTATACGCTCTGCTCGGAGAAGGTTACTATACCGTTGGATACGATATAATTGTACATATTTGCGTATCTTTCCTTGTAGAGCTCCACGTTGTTTTCGTTGACGTACCAATCTGTATGAACGCTTGAAAGGCCAAGGAAATCACAGCTCATAATAAGAGTTTCGATCTTTGACTTGTGAGCGCTTCTTTCAGCTTTGTTAAGGGCCGTCACGAGAAGTGAGCGCATATATTCATAGTTTTCCGCAATATATTCATAGGAATACATATCACCGGGACGGTCGAAGTTATTGATAAAGCAGGTTCCGCACTGATCTCCCGCCTCAGTCTGCATTTCAATATACTCCCAAAGCTCCTCGTATCCCTCGCCGTAGTTAATATAAAGGTATTCCTTGCAGACCTCAACATATTCCTCATAGGTCATATCGGGATCCCACATAAGGCGCACGGATGCGTATGCCTTCAAGGTCTCAAAGTTGTAGGTGCGTCCGCCACCCTCGTAGAATATACCCGTAACGTTGCACTCGTCCATAAGGTACTTAGTGTCATAATAAAGGTTAGGAATGTTGGGACAGCCTACAAGATAGTAGTGATAAGTAACGGGGTATACCCAGAACCAGAGATCGGCTCCTGTTTCTTTGCATGCATCGCCCCAGAAGTTAAGAGCGAATACGTCGTTATTGTTGTTGGAATTATTGAGCTGACCGCCCGACTCGTAGCATTCCTCTCTGCCGAGCATATGGTTGTTGCATCCTGTGCCGCAGTAGAGGATAACGAGATTTTCATCGGGCTTTATGGTAGCGGGGAAATCCTTTGCGTAAACGATACCCATAAGGCGCACGCCGGGGTAATATTCCTGAACGTCAACGCACGCTCTGTTATAGAGGGAGAGATAAAGTCCGGAGTAGCCCTCCTTCTGTGTCACTGCGATCTTTCTGCAGTTGCGGCAGGTGCAATAGTTCTGGTTATCGCAAATGGAGAAGGAGAAGACTGTAACGCCCTCCTCGATAAAGGGAGTGTTGCCCCAGAGCATACCCATTCTGTTACACTCGAGCATTCCCGTAAAGAGGGTCGTGTAGTCCTTCTCGTTTGTAACGCAGGGCTGCCAGCCGTAGGGGTCGGGAGCAGTACCTGACGCATACTTTGCCTCAAGGATCTGTGACTCGGTCATACCCTCCGTATTTGCAGGGTAAGTACCTGTACCCATTTTCCAATACTCGTTAAAGGAGTGAGCGTTACTGTATATGGGACCTGAGAGAGTGCCGAAGCGCTTTTCGTCATATCCGCCAAGATAGTCGCCGTTGAGCTTGAGTGCAAGATAATAATTCAAAGCTCCGCTGCTTCCGAAGGTCTGGCGAGCAGTTCTGAAGGAGATGCGGGGGTATATCTCCTCCTCGGTGCCCTCGGGGATGTCAACGAGTCTTGCCTTATAAACGAAGGTTTCATTGTTTGAGGAGAAGCGGATGCCGAGATACTGCTCGAGAATTTCGTATACAGCGTACATTGTACCTCTGAGAGTACCGTAAATATTAAGGTCGCCGTCCTTCACCTCATAGCGAAGTCCCTCAACGCCGTACTTCTGACCCTCCTCTGTGAAAAGGTCGTACTGACAAAGACGGATAACGTGGTCGGTGGTTGCAGTACCGTAGGTGATGAGGATAAGCTCGCCCGTTACCTTTTCGACGTATTTCTGAAGAATAAGGGCTGCAACGTATGAGTTGTCGTCATCGGTGATGCCCTCGTTCAGAACGATGGAGTAATCGCTGATGTCATATCCGCCTACGGTGAGTCTGTAGAGCTGAACGTGCTCTCCGTTTTTAACTTCAAAATCCTCAGACCTCTTTGTACCGGAAAGAATAAGCTTCATAGAATACGAATCCTTTGCGGAAAGAGCTCCGTCTGCATCAATATCTGTCGCCTGTATGTCAGTAGAATATCCTCCCATACCTGCAACTGCGGCTTTAAGATTCAGAGAGTCCTTTCCGTCAACGCTGCCGTCGCCGTTTGCATCGCCGAGAACGTAGGTCTCGTCATAAACAAAGCTCTGACCGAAAGAAAAATTATAGGCTGCAAAAGCAGTAGTTGAAAGAGAAAAGACGAGAGCTATCGCCAACAATGAGAAAAGTGTTTTTTTCATATCCGTTCCTTTCGATAACAATATTTTATTAATTTCATTGTATCAAAAGATTCATTTATTTTCAATGTATTTTCCGTGATTTTAAAGACTTTTTATATCTTTTTAAAAATGAGGTATCTACATGTGACAAGTTGCAAGATGTGCTGTTCTTAAAGGTATGATATTTTCATAGATTAAAGGTATCAACATGCAATAAAGGTTAAAATTATGCTTTCTTTTATATCTTTTATATCTTTTGCTCTTTCACTTTTTATAGACGGCGCCACAGACTGCGCAAATAGTGTAACAGGGGCAGTATCCTCAAAGGCCTTGTCTGTAAAAAGCGCTTCCCTTCTTTGCGCGGTCTTCGGATTTCTCGGGATGATGATCTTTTCTCTGTTTTTTCCCGCAGTTGCAGAAAACTCAGCCCTCATTGCCTCCTTCCCGGATGGGAAAGGAGAAAGTGCCGTGGCGGCTTCTCTCCTTTCGGTGTTCATATGGTCTCTACTCGCCTGGCTTTTTGGAATACCCACAAGTGAGGGACAGGGGCTCTTGTGCGCCATGGCAGGAAGCGCTCTTGCACTTGGCGGGGACGTATCCTTTGCCGATATTATGATCTTATTGCTCTGGAGCATTCCTGCCGTGCTGATGAGCGGTTCTTTCACCTATATCTTTGTGAAGATGCTTGAAAAGAGAAATAAGCCCGAGGGCTCACAGCAACGTTTTCTGCTCATTGCAGCCTCGGCGACGGCGGCATTCTTTCACGGGGCCCAGGACGGGCAGAAGTTTTTTGCTCTGAGCCTATGCACCGGCACTCTGTTCTTTGAAAGCTCTGCATTAACGGTGCTTATCCTCAGCGCTTGTATGGCAGCGGGAACGATTTTTGCAGGGAGGAGAATAATCAAAAAAATGGAGGAGGTTTCGCCAAAAAGTACTTTTTCAGCCCTTGTTGGTGAATTTTCAGGAAGCCTTGTTCTGCTGATGCTTACTCTTCTCGGTGCCCCCGTCAGCACCACTCAGATAAAGTCCTCGGCTCTTATTTTCGCAAAAGCCGCAGAGGGCAGAAAAAACCGCCCCTCGGATATCCTCCTTCTGCTTCTTGCGTGGATCGCAACTCTACCCGTATGCTTTTCTCTGTCTTTTTGCATAACAAAGCTATTTTTTGCTATAATATTGTGAAATCTGCACAAAACGCACCCTGCGAATTCTACAAATCATAGGGCAATATGTATTTGCATATCTCAAATAATCAATGTATAATAGATATAAGGTCCGCTTGGGACACAATGTACGAAACTAATATTAAGGAGATATACAAATGGCACTTACCACAAAAGAAATCAGAAACGTAGTACTTCTCGGCCACTCAGGTTCAGGAAAAACCTCCCTTGCAGAGGCAATGCTTTATTCTGTCGGCGATATCGACAGAATGGGTAAGGTTACCGACGGCAATACAGTTTCTGACTATGACCCCGAGGAAATAGCAAGAGGCTCTTCAGTTTCTCTTTCCAATATCGGATTTATGTACCACGATCATAAGCTCAATATCCTTGACACTCCCGGTTCTCCCGATTTCATCGGTGAGACTATGGAGGGTCTGCGCGCTGCTGACGCTGCAGTTATCGTAGTAGACGGTAAGGCAGGCGTTGAGGTAGGAACAGAGCTCGCATGGGAAAGAGCTACAAAGGCGGGTCTTCCCGTTGCCTTCTTCATCAACAAGCTTGATGATCCCGAGGCTGACTATGAGAGAGTATTTAACGAGATCCGTGAGATGTTCGGACGTAAGGTATGTCTTACAAGCGTTCCCGTTATGTATAAGGACAGAATGACATATGTATCTCTTGCTGAGAGAATGGCATTCGTATTTGACGAAAAGGGTAGAAGAAGCGACATCGAGATGGATTCCGAGCTTTACGGTATCGTTGAAAGCTATCTTGATACCTTCAACGAGGCTATCGCTACAACAAGCGACGAGCTTATGGATAAGTTCTTCGAGGGCGAGGTAATCACCAGTGCTGAGGCTGTTGAGGCTCTCCATCAGGCTATCATCGTAGGTGACGTAGTTCCCGTATACTGCGGTTCAGTTCCCAATATGTGGGGTGTTCGTACTCTCGTTACAGCTATCAAGGGCTCCTTCCCCAGAATCACAGCTAAGAAGAACGAAAAGATCATCGTTGACGAATTCGTTGCCGACAAGCCCATCGAGCCCGACGGCGAGTGCTCCATCTTCGTATTCAAGACCATCGCTGATCAGTACGGTAAGATCACAATGTTCAAGGTTATGAACGGTACTCTTAAGAAGGATATGACCCTTATTAACGCTCGTACAGGCGGTCAGGAAAAGGCAGGTCATATCTACTCTATCCGCGGCAAGAAGCAGACTGAGGTAGACAGCCTCTGCTGCGGTGATATCGGCGTTATGACAAAGCTTAACGATACAGCTACAAACGATACTCTCTGCGCAGGCAAGGTTATCGCATATCAGGGCATCAAGTTCCCCGAGGCTCATATGAAGAAGGCAGTTGTTGCCGCAGCTAAGGGCGACGAGGATAAGATCTCCACAGCAATAG
The DNA here is from genome assembly GCA_017416205.1 of Clostridia bacterium. Classification (GTDB taxonomy): domain Bacteria; phylum Bacillota; class Clostridia; order Oscillospirales; family CAG-272; genus Avispirillum. The sequence goes on from JAFQDC010000090.1 coordinate 17,188, forward strand.
CCAGAATCCTTGAAGAGGATCCCTCTCTCGTATACGAGAACAATGCGGAAACAAAGCAGCTCACACTTTCCGGTATGTCTGATATCCATCTTGAGGTTGTTAAGTCCAAGATGAAGAATCGCTACGGCACAAAGGTTGAGTATGCTGTTCCCAAGATCCCCTACCGCGAGACTATCAGAAAGACAGTTCAGGCTGAAGGTAAGCATAAGAAGCAGTCCGGTGGCTCCGGTCAGTACGGTCACGTAAGAATCACGTTTACACGCGGTGACGAGGAAGGCCTTATCTTCACTCAGTCCGTAGTAGGCGGCGCAGTTCCCAAGGGCTTCTATCCCGCAGTTGAAAAGGGACTTCTCGAGGCTATGCAGAAGGGTGTTCTTGCAGGATATCCCGTAGTTAACCTTAAGGCTGACCTTTACGACGGCTCTTACCACGACGTTGACTCTAACGAGATTTCCTTCAAGCTTGCTGCTAAGCTTGCATATAAGAATGGTCTTCCCAACGCAAGCCCCGTTCTTCTCGAGCCTGTTGGAGAGCTCAAGGTTTCCGTTCCTGAAAACATGGTTGGTGACGTTATGGGCGACCTTAACAAGCGCCGCGGCCGTGTAATGGGTATGAACCCCGATGCAGACCGCAAGGGCTACACTGTAGTTGAGGCTGAGGCTCCCTACGCTGAAATGATGGAATACACCATCATCCTTCGCGCTATGACTCAGGGCCGCGGATCTTATACATATAAGTTCATCCGCTATGAGGAGGTTCCTCAGAACGAGGCTCAGAAGATCATCGCTAACGCAAAGGTTGAGGACGACGACTGATATATAAAACCAAAACCTCCCGAGAAATCGGGAGGTTTTTAATAGGAGGCTGTCGAAAAAGGCTGTTGCAATGCAACAGCCTTTCAGCTTGTCGATAAAGGTATCGACAAGCTGACATCGGGCTGTCGAAAAGGATGCAGAAGCCGTGAATTGTCCGTCGTCGGCGTACAAAGGTACGACAGAGGGACAATTCGCGGCTAAAAAGCCGCATTTAACAATGAAA
>JAFQDC010000091.1 GCA_017416205.1 Clostridia bacterium
AAATTTTGGTTTGAGGGGGGAGGGGAATGGATGCAAATAACTTTTTTGTAAAAAAGTTCTCTGCACTCTCAAAAAACTTCAAACTGACAAAATGAACAAAAGGCAAAAGGCTCTGCTAAAGAAAAGACTCAAAAAATGAACTCGTTCATTTTTTGAGTGTTTTCTTGCAGGGGGGCGCTAAGCGCCGCAGTACTCCGTACTGCAACCTTTTGCCTGCCAACCTTATCTATACCAATTTTTCGAAAGTTTTTGGCGGGGCGTGGGGGGCTTTTTCCAAAAAGCCTCCCACATATTCCTCCTCCATAAACCGTAATTTGATGAAGAAACAACGTAACAAAAAAGACCGCCGCGGCGGTCTTTTTTAATACAATCATTTTTCGATCTTTCTGAGATACTCAGCCATGATCTCCTCGGGCTCAAAGCTGTACGCCGCGTTGCAGAAATGGCAAACTGCCTCAATAGGCTCGCCCTTTTCGCAAAGGTCCTTTACGTCGTTGGCGGAAAGGCCTGCAATAGCCGTAAGATATCTTTCTCTTGAGCAGTTGCACACGTAGTCGATGTCGAACTCGTCAAACATCTCGTATTCCGTGCCACCGAGAACTGATGCAACGATCTCCTCTGCAGTCATGCCGGAAGCGATCATCTGAGAAACGGAGGATATCATTGTGATATTCTTCTCAATAACGTCGATAACGGACTCCTCAGCGCCGGGAAGAAGCTGAACGAGAAAGCCGCCTGCGGACAGCACGTTGTACTCGTCGTCAACGCGCACACCGAGAGCGCAAACCGTGGGAGTCTGCTCACTGTCTGCAAAATAACGTGTAACGTCGTCGGCGATCTCACCGCTGACGAGAGGGCAGGTGCCAACGTAAGGCTCTCCCATTCCCATATCCTTGATAACGATAAGTCCGCCGGCAGTTCCCACAGCGCCGCCAACGTCAAGCTTTCCGTAAGCGTTTGCGGGAAGCTCCGTTTCGGGATTGTCGCAGTAGCCGCGAACGTTGCCCTTGTAGTCGGAAACGCAAACGATCTTTCCGCCGGGGCCGCCGCCGTTTATCTGGAAGGTAAGGGAATTGTCCTTATCCTTAAGAAGGCTTCCCATAAGGGATGCGGCAGTAAGACTGCGGCCGAGGGCTGCAGTCATAGTCTTTGATGTTTTATGGATATCGCGGGCCTTCTGAACGATCTCAGTAGTCTGAGCAACGATCATTCTCGCAGAACCGTCTGAAGTAATTGCGCGGGTAATAAGTGAAGACATAATCCTGTCCGTCCTTTTTTTTGCATTCAAAAATCCGTGCATTGCACGGATCTTTGAATATTATATATTAAATTTTCAGATTAGTCAAGTACTTCAACAGTATTATTGTAGTGAGACTTGAGCGCTGCGGTAGCCATTGTGTGAGACATAACGGTCTCCTCGGGAGTGAAGAGCCCGAAGGGCACCTCCTGACCGTCCATTTCAAGCATAAATGCGGCGATCTGCTGCTGGATAGCATCTGTGAAGCCGAACTCGAAGATGGGGCCTGTAATGGTAGGAAGCATAGGCTTGTAGCCGATGATGATGCGGTTCCAGGACTGCTCCTTGCCCCAGGAGGATGTGTAGTAGAAAGCGTTAGCGTCGTCACTTGTGAAGCGAGCGGAGCAATCCATACCGTAGATCTCGAAGAACCAGCGGTTTGTAGAGCCGGGGCACATACGCTTTGTCTCAAATGTCATGGGGATCTCGTCGCCGTCAGCGTTGAGAGTTGTGGCAAAGATGGTGCAGTTGTCAAAGGTGTCGCAGGGAACCATACCGCCTTTACCGTCGGGACGCTCTTTTACGATATTGGAGAAGTGAGCTCTTACGGTCTTGGGCTTGAAGCCGAGACGGAAGGGAACGTGCTGTGTGTGGATACCAAGGTCACCGAGACAGCCGTACTCACCGTTGAACTTAACCATTCTCTTCCAGTTGATGGGCTTCTGAGTGTCCATATCGGAGCAGTGGTTAAAGCCGCAGTGGATCTCGAGGATCTTACCGAACTTGCCCTCCTTGAACCAGTTGATCATGGTCTGCATAGCAGGGTAGTAGGGGAACTCGGAGCAGCAGCGAACGAATACCTCGGGATGAGCCTTGATAGCCTCCATGATCTTGTCGTTAGCCGCCTTGTCGATACCGAAGGGCTTTTCACCGAGAAGTGCCTTGCCGCTGTTGATTATGTCGATGTAGAACTGCTCGTGAAGGTTGTGAGGAACAGCGCAGTATATAGCGTCGATATCGTCCTTATTGAGAAGCTCCTTGTAATCTGTAACCGCATACTTGATATCATTGGGGAAGTTCTTCTTGAACCACTCCATCTCAGCGGGAACAACAGAGCAGATACCAACGATCTCAGGGCGGGGAATATCACCGTTGAGATGGCACCAGCGAGCAGCCGCAGATGCAAACTCTCTTGCCATAAGACCGCAGCCGATAAGACCGAATTTTACTGTTTTCATATTTATAATATCCTTTTTCTTTTATTTAGTACACCCAAACGGCTATGCCGTTTGGGTGTGTAGAGTCAATTAATAGCCGAAGTGCTTTTCTGTCTCGGATACAGCCTCTTCAATGATCTCAAGACCCTTGAGAGCCGCCTCGTCGTCCAGGATCATGGGAGGAGACATACGAAGGATGTGGCCGGAGGGAACCCATGCAAGACCCTTCTCGAATGCCTTCTGGTAGATCATCTGACCGGCCTCTGTGAAGGGCTCCTTAGTTTCGCGATCCTTAACGATCTCGATAGCCTGGAGACAGCCGATAGCGCGAACGTCACCGATAATAGGATGAGCCGCCATCATTTCCTTCATCTTGCCGAGCATAAGATTTCCGAGGTGGATGGAACGCTCGTTGAGGTTTTCCTCTTCGATTACCTTGATGGACTCAAGAGCTGCAACGCAAGCCATGGGGTTTCCGCCGTAGCTGGAGGATGCGCTTATCTTCTCGATTGCGGGAGCAAGGTCCTTTGAAACTGCGAGAGCAGTTACGGGGAAGCCGTTACCAAATCCCTTACCGAGAGTAGTAATGTCAGCAGTAACGTCCCAGTGATCCATAGCGAGCCACTTACCTGTTCTTGCCATGCAGTTAAGAACCTCGTCAGCAAAAAGGAGAATACCGCGCTTGTCGCAGAGAGCGCGGAGTGCAGGCATGAAATCGGGGGGAGGAACGATGGAGCCGCCCCAGCCCTGAACGGGCTCGAGAACGATAGCCGCAACGTTCTTGCCGCCGGAAGCGCACTCGTTATCAAGAATACCCTCGATCATTCTGATGTAGGGAGAGGAATCCTTCCAAGCCTCCTCGGGAGTTCTTCCGAAGAAGTCGCGGTAAGGATTGGGTCTGGGAGCCAGCATAAAGCCGGGAGCTCTCATATGTGTGTCGGGGCCGACAACTGCGAGGGAGTTTGCGCCGTAGGTCTTACCGTGGAAGTCACGCCAGAAGGAGATGAACTCCTGCTTGCCTGTAGCGGCACGTGCGCAACGGAGACCTGCCTCAACTGCAGTAGTACCGGAATCGTAGAACTGGAAGCCTGCAAAGCGGCCGCCTGTGATCTCGTGAAGCTTTTCAACGAGCTCCATCTTTACCTTAGTGGTAAAGTCGTGGCAGTTCATAAGCTTCTTTGCCTGCTCAGCAACAGCCTCGCTGATCTTGGGATGGCAGTGACCGAGACCGGTAACGTAGATACCGGAGGAGAAGTCAAGATATGTATTACCGTCAACGTCGGTAAGTGTATAGCCGAAACCGGATTCGAAGGTAACGGGGAACAGCTTAACCTGGCTTGAGTAGCCCTTCATATACTTTGAGCATCTTTCGTGATACTCAACGGACTTGGGGCCGGGAACGGTTGCAGATACCATGTTAGGTACGTTTGCAAGATCAACGCTTGCCCAGTTCTTGCTCATAGTAAAAACCTCATTTCAATATATTTTGTGCGGTCGGGTGACACCCGCCGTAAATTAAACGTAGCATGTACATAACAGTACATACTAATTATATAACAAATTAAAAATAAGTCAACACCTATTTGGTAAAATTGCAAAAAACAGGAGGGGTATTATTAAGAGAACCGCATACATTGTTGCGGGGGATGATGGATAAAAACTGTAGGGACAGACGTCCTCGACTGTCCGATTACAGACGTAACATTACAAAATGAATATCGTTTTGGTTCGCGTGCTGATATGAGGACAGTCGGGGACGCCTGTCCCTACAATCGATTCGTTGGTTTTACCTACGAAATCTCGGTATTCTTAATCTCACGTACATTCAGAAAATCGGGCGAACAAAGTGGCGCCCCTGCGGGTTTACAAAAGAATAACGGCTTTCCTCGTAGGGGAGTGCCTTGGTGCTCCCGTCTGCAAACGAACGGTTAAATCAATACCACACGTCAACGTATATTCATACGTAACCACCGTAGAGGCGACCATTGGTCGTCCGTTATCAGCACGCGAACTGAAACATAATTTAATGCACAAACGAAAACAAACGATACACATTGTTGTAGGGACAGGCGTCCTCGACTGTCCTAAAGACCTACGACTTGCAAAGACGTTACGGCTATATGTTAAACCGACAACGTAGATGTAGGGGAGTGCCTTGGTGCTCCCGTAGATCTGCACGCGAACCAAAACAAAATTTGATGCACAAACAAACGATAAAGACATATGTTGCCGTGGGGGAGGGGCTTGCTCCTCCCGTATATCTGCACAAGAATAAATAAAAACCACGTGTACCTCCCGTTTGAGCAAATTATTTATATATCTGAAAATCAACCGTTGACAAATGACAAAACAACTGATAGAATGAAATAAAGAAACACATAAAGGGGAGTGGAACTTATGAAAAACAGAAAGATTATCCTTTGTTTAGCTGTGGGAATTATTTCTTGTATTTGCCTTTTTTCCTGCGGTGATGAGAAACAGGCAGAAAGTATTAATCGCTCGCCCGATATATATCCTTCATTAGGGGTAGAGTATGAGTATAATACAAAGGGTGTTCCCAAATCTGCTACCGTTTTTAAGGGAGAGAAGGTCTTTTGCAAATACGAATATATCTACGATAAAGACGGTGTTCTTGAAAAGCGTATCGAAAAGGATGCTGATGACGTTCTCGTACGAGAATGTGAATATGAAGACGGAAAAACTTTAAAATATGAGACTTTATATTCAGCTGACGAAGAGCCGAAAAACAAGCTTGAATATGACGAAAATGGTTTTGTAATAAAAAGAACAAATTACGTTACAGGTGGTCAAAAGGACCTTGAAATAGAATATGATGAAACAGGACTTGAGTTAAATAAGACGTTGTATACGTATTATGATAGTGGTGAGTTGCTTAAGACTGAAAGATCAGATAAAGACGGTATTAAGGAAAGGACCATTTACTATATTAACGGAAAAATAGAGGAAGAGTGGGAGTATTCAAAAAATCAGTACACCGGAAGAGAATTTGCTAAATGTACTGAATACGACAACGAAGGAAACGTAGTGCTCATAAATGAGTATGAATACAATTCAAACAATAGTAATAAGCTGAAGTCGCACGGAGCTTATCGTGAAGATCTTAAGCCTGTTTTTTACCGTACTTACGATGAAAACGGAAAAGAACAGCGATATATAGAATATGACGGTGACGGAATAGTGTCTTCACTGAAATGCTACGGCGAACACGGTATGGTTCATCATGTGATATATGAACTCGAAAAGGTGGTTTCTTGGTATGAATATAAGTACGACGAAAACGGAAAGTATGTTGAAAAGATAGAGCACTCTGTTGAAGGAATATATATCCCCCCGCAAGGATCCGGAACGGAAATTGTTGTAAAGGATGCCGGAGAATATATCAATTATGAAGAATGGAGCTATCCCGATAACGTAATTGCAAAGAATTATTTTATATCAAGCAATCTGATATTTGAAGAGGGCGATACCGTGCCTGTTGATAAATTGATGACTTATTTCATTCTTTTTGAAATTAGTGATAAAAATGATTCTTATGAGGTTTACGAGCATTTGGAACAGTATGTAATAGATAATTGTGCGCTCAGCATTCCCAAAGAAATCGTGAATTCCGAGATCGAAAAGCATTTTTCAGTGAAAGTAGATGGATCTGAATCCGAATATACCGATCCTGAAAATAAGGACTGCTATCGCCTTAATCGCGCTGCCAGAGGGGGAATGAGCGTTGCTGTGAAAAATTATACTGTTGATGGAAACAGAAGCATAGCGACGTATGCACTTTACGACGATATCGACCACAAGATACATAGAAAAGCCGAGATATGTATTGAAAATGAAGACAGCGAAGAAGATTTTAAGATAATATATGTCAGAGAAGTAGAATAGCATTTAAAACCCCCCGAAGTGATTATTTCGTGGGGGTTTGATGTTTTGTGATGTTAATAAAGTTCCACTAAACTGTACGGCTACAAAAAATAAAATAAATTCCCATACCCGTAGGGCGCCGTCTTGCTCACGCCGATTGTAAATTATCGTTCAAATCAATGCTATATTGTTAACGCTCAAACGCCCAATTAATTGTAGGGGAGTGCCTTGGTGCTCCCGCACATCTGCACAAAGAATAAAGAATAAAGAATAAAGAAAACCCACCGGCGTCGCCGGTGGGTTAAAATCATGCATTAAGAAACGCCTCCACTCCTGCGATCTGTCTTTCAACAGATTCCTTTGCAGGGCCGCCGTATACCTTGCGCTCGTTAACGCAACGAACAAGGTCAAGGCTTTCGTAAACGTCCTCCTCAAAGAGAGGGGTAAACTGCTTGTAATCCTCAAGGGGAAGCTCGTCAAGGCTCGTCTTCTTATCTATGCAAAGAGCAACGAGACCGCCCGTGATCTTGTATGCGTCTCGGAATGCCATACCCTTGCGAACAAGATAGTCTGCGCAGTCCGTAGCGTTAAGGAAACCGTGACGTGCGGATTCAAGCATCTTGTCCTTGTTAAGGGTAAGAGTGTTCAGCATGCTTGTGAAAAGCTCGATGCAGATCTCCGTGTTGTCAAGTGCGTCGAATATGGCTTCCTTGTCCTCCTGCATATCCTTGTTGTATGCAAGGGAAAGTCCCTTCATCATTGTGAGAAGAGTCATAAGGTCACCGTAAACTCTGCCGGTCTTTCCGCGTACAAGCTCTGCAATGTCGGGATTCTTCTTCTGAGGCATGATTGAGGAGCCTGTGGAGAAAGCGTCGTCAAGCTCCGCAAAGGCGTATTCGGAGGAGCACCAGAGAATGACCTCCTCGGAAAAGCGTGAAAGATGCATCATTAGGATTGAAAGAGCGCTTGCAAGCTCGATCACGAAATCGCGGTCGGAAACGCCGTCCATGCTGTTTTCCGTAACGCGGTCAAATCCCAGAAGCTCGCAGACCATGTGGCGGTCAATGGGATAAGTGGTAGCCGCAAGAGCGCAGGAGCCGAGAGGCATCACGTTTGTTCTCTTCTTAACGTCTGAGAGCCTTTCACAGTCGCGCATAAACATCTGAGCGTATGCAAGAATGTAGTGGGCAAAGGTAACGGGCTGAGCGTGCTGAAGGTGGGTGTAGCCGGGCATAACGGTGTCCTTGTTCTTGCCCGCCTTGTCTGCGATCTCTGCAATGAGCTTTTTTGTAAGATCAAGAACGTTGTCGATCTCGCCTATAAGATACATTCGAATGTCAAGGGCTACCTGATCGTTGCGGCTGCGGGCTGTGTGGAGACGCTTTCCCGTCTCACCGATGCGCTCGGTAAGAACAGCCTCAACGAACATATGAATGTCCTCAGCCTCCATATCTATCTCAAGAGCGCCGCTTTCAATGTCAGCGAGAATGATCTTGAGATTTTCAACTATCTTCTCAGCCTCGCTCTTTTCTATGATGCCTGCCTCGCCGAGCATTGTAGCGTGAGCGATGGAGCCCTTGATGTCCACCTCGTACATGCGACGGTCGAAGCTTATTGATGAATTAAAATCGTTAACGCGGGAATTAAGAGCCTTTTTGCTTCTTCCCGCCCACATCTGCTGTGCCATGGTTATATCCTTTCTTTTGCCCCTTTTTTGAAAAAAGAGGCGCAAAAAACTTCAAACGTATAAAATAATGAGACTAATAGTCATAAATGTCTGTAGGGCTACAAAAAGTACATTGTCATTATCGTGCCATTTTTTTGAAAGTTTTTGCGGAGCTTTTTTCAAAAAGCGACCGTATTTAAATCCAAAACGGGGTTGCTGGGCAACCCCGTTTTATATAGTCTTTTTTATCAGCCGAGATCGATCTTGTCGCCAAGGAGCATTGTGCGAACCTTGATGGGAAGACCGAAGAGGTTGATGAAGCCTGCGCTGTCCTTCTGATCGTAAACGTCGTCCTCACCGAAGGTAGCGACCTCCTCAGAGTAGAGGGAGTAGGGAGATGTGATGGATGCGGGAGTGATATTGCCCTTGTAGAGCTTGATCTTCACGTCACCCGTAACAGTTTCCTGAGTCTTGTCAACGAATGCGGAGAGAGCCTCTCTGAGGGGGGTGAACCACTGGCCGAAGTATACGCAGTCAGCAAACTTGCCCGCGATCATCTGCTTGAAGTGAGTTGTCTCACGGTCAAGTGTGATAGTCTCAAGCATCTCGTGAGCTGCATAAAGGATAGTTCCGCCGGGAGTCTCGTACACACCGCGGCTCTTCATACCAACAAGACGGTTCTCAACGATGTCGATAATACCGATACCGTTTGCACCGCCAACCTCGTTAAGCTTTGTAACCATCTCAACGCCATTCATCTCAACGCCGTCGATAGCGGTGGGAACACCCTTTTCGAAGTGGATGGTAAGGTATGTGGGAGTGTCGGGAGCCTTTTCGGGAGTAACGCCCATTTCAAGGATCTCATCGTACTTGGGCTCATTTGCAGGATCCTCAAGGTCAAGACCCTCGTGAGAAAGGTGCCAGAGGTTCTTGTCCTTTGAGTAGTTTGTTTCTCTTGTTACGGGAATGTCGATACCCTTGGAGATAGCGTAGTCGATCTCCTCATCACGGGACTTGAGTTCCCATGTTCTCCAGGGAGCGATGATCTCCATCTCGGGAGCGAATGCCTTGATGGTAAGCTCGAAGCGAACCTGGTCGTTACCCTTACCTGTGCATCCGTGAGCGATAGCGTCAGCGCCCTCAGCCTTTGCGATCTCAACGATACGCTTAGCAATGATGGGACGAGCGAAAGCAGTACCGAGAAGGTATGTATTCTCATACTTTGCGCCTGCCTTGAGGGTGGGGTATACGTAATCCTGAATGAATACCTCCTTAAGGTCCTCAATGTAGAGCTTGGAAGCGCCTGTGCGGAGAGCCTTTTCTTCAAGACCCTCAGTTTCCTTGCCCTGACCAACGTCGCCGCAAACACCGATAACCTCGCATCCGGGGTAGTTATCCTTAAGCCATGCGATCATAATGGAAGTATCAAGACCGCCGGAATATGCAAGAACTATTTTTTTGATTTCTTTTTTCATTTTCTAAAACCTGACTTTCTATATTAGACTGCCCGAAGGCTAAAAATCACAACAATAGGTATTATAGCTATTTAGCCTTGTAAAATCAATATGCACATTCAACAAAGAGAAAAAAATTTTTTATAAATATTCACCATATATGAATATGTGTGCATAAATATACGGCAACTTGTGCATAAGACGCAAAGAAAATGAAGGTGAGAAGAAGGAGAAAAGGTGGGGGGAATAAAAAAGCTTGAAAGAACAGATTTCTTCATTATATAAATGCAGGGAAGTACGGAGAAGCTCTTTGTAAATATTAACAAATTGTAAATTTATCAAAAAATGCAACATACAAAAGATATAAAGATGTTGACAGAAGAGAGGGAAGGTGCTATAATCCCAAAGAACGGGTAAATTCTGCCCGTCTCTCTACCGGCAGAAATTTTGTGAACTGTCGGTCTAAAGTCCATAGGGAGGTAAAGAAACATGGAAAAGCTTATTCACTCTTATGAAACACTTTTCATCATCGATGCTCAGCTTTCCGATGATGAGATCAAGGCTGTTTGCGACAAGTTCGTAGCTCGTATTGAGAAGAACGGCACCGTGAAGGAAGTTAACGAGTGGGGCAAGAGAAGACTTGCATACCCCATCAACGATAAGAACGAAGGATACTACGTTCTTGTTAACTTCGAGTCCGACGCTGCTTTCCCCGCAGAGCTCGAAAGAAGATTCAGCATCAACGAGAACATCATGAGATCCATCGTGATCCGTCACGAGGACAAGTAATCCTGGGATTACAAGAAAATAACGCAAGGGCCTGATCTTGGCACCTGCAGGAGAAATCGATTAATAATTGACGAATGCGTATAGAAAGAGAGAAGAAAAATGGCTAATTTCAACTTCAATAAGGTAATCATCGGCGGCAGACTTACAGCTGACCCCGAGCTCAAGACAACACCCTCCGGAATTTCCGTAACAAGCTTCACCATTGCAGTAAACCGTCGATTTGGCGGCCGTAACGGTGAGGAATCTCAGGCAGACTTTATCAACGTAACAGCGTGGAGACAGACTGCAGAGTTCGTTACAAGATATTTCAAGAAGGCAAGCTCCATCTGCGTTGTAGGAACGCTCCAGAACAGAAACTGGACAGATAACAACGGAGTAAAGCATTATGCTACAGAGGTAGTTGCAGAAGAGGCATACTTTGTTGATGCAAAGAATGAGAGCCCCATGGCAGGCCGCGATATGGGCCAGCCCTACATTCCCGAAAGCTATGGCGCACCTGCATATGCAACCCCTGCGGCTTCTGCAGCAATGCCGAAGTTTGAAGAGATCAGTGATGACGAAGATCTGCCCTTCTGATTTATAGTGGCAGACAACCGAAGAAAAGATTGTTCTTTTAATTAGAAATGGAGGTTTCATAAGAAACATGGATACAGAAAAGACTGTTCAGGCAGAAGTAGTTGTTGAGCAGCCCGCAGTTGAGGCTGAAGCTCCTTCTGAGAACGCAGCTCCCAGAGCAGACAGAAGACCTGCTCCCAGAGCTAATAACCGTAGAAGAAGAAAGGTTTGCATCTTCTGCGAGGATAAGATCGATCATATCGACTATAAGGATACCGTACGTCTCAAGAAGTTCGTTTCTGAGCGCGGCAAGATCCTTCCCCGCCGTATCAGCGGCGCATGCGCAAAGCACCAGAGACAGCTCACAAGCGCTATCAAGATCGCAAGAGTAGTTGCTCTCATGCCTTACGTAGCTGACTAATTACAGCATAAAAAATCCTCCCGATATTCGGGAGGATTTTTAAGTTAAAAGAGAAGAGAGAAAAGAGAAGAGAAAAGGAAGAGACCCGTATGCGGGTCTCTTTGCTTTTTGTGATTTGTATTAAGGTCGATTGCCTATGCCGGGTCTGTAGCCGCCACCGGTATTCAGATCCTTTAAAGGGTTTTCCTTGACAGGCTCATCCCAATAGATAGGTTCACCGTTATATCCGCCAAATTGATTTTTGCTGGAGTGACTTTCTACTAAATCTGAAATTGCATACGGACTGCTTTTGTTCTTCATCTTATTTGTCAACTCATACGCAATCTCGTGTCCAAATCCTTTGTCTATAAGATAATCGTAAACGTCCTCTTTCGTATACCCCATATAATATTGCAAATGATATTGCAAATAATAAGACTTAGCTCTTTGAGCTTGCTGCTCCCAATCGATCTCCATTTTGGGAACCATATAATCGATCTCAGCTGTCGTGAATCCAGCTTCAAGAAGACGTTCATCAAATTTTGCTCTTGAAATTCCGCTGATCTGTGAGTTCCATACGAATATCTGATTCGCCTTGTTCATCCGCTCGTAATACTCAGCATTCTCCGCTCCGCAAACTGTGCAGGCTTCAAAGTAATATTTGTGCCCGAGAGCGTAACCCTCGGTAGCACCGCAACGGGTGCAGGTCATAGGGGTCGTGCAAGTAGCCGCCGAGAATGTGTGACCGAGCGGCTCACCGTCAGGTTCTCCGCAAAGAGTGCAAAGACGTGGTGAGGTACATGTAGCATCTGAGAAAACGTGCTCAAGGTGGTCACCTTCGTAAAATTTGCAGACAACGCAGGTTTTGGGAGAAGAACAGGTGGGATCAGTCCACGTGTGGCTGATAGGGCTGCCCTCCGTAGTCTTGCACCGTGAACAGGTCTTTGGCTTGGTACAGGTAGCCTCGTGCCATATGTGACCGAGAGCATCTCCGTCGCTCTCACCGCACTCGCAAAGAGCAGGGGAAGTACAGGTAGCCTTCTCAAACGTGTGGACGTGAATCTCGTCCTCACCGGCAGGATCTCCGTCATCCGAAGCATACGAAACAAAAGCAAAACAGAAGGAAACCGCAACCAAAACAGTTGCAATAATTGCAGCAAAAAGCTTTGTCTTATACTTTCCCGTCAGTCTGAAAAGCCTGTGCTTTATGGGTGCATCGGCAAAGGAGACCGCAAAGGTGCGCTTCTTTGGGATCATGTCAAGAATAAGACGCGAATAGCAAAGCCGTTCAGACTTAGACATATTCTTAACCACCGATTCGTCGCAGGCAAGCTCAGCATCTCTTTTTGAGAGGATTGCCGCCGCCCAGATAAAGGGATTCCACCAGAATAAAACTATAGCAATAATTCTGATAACGGCCCAAATATGGTCGCCGTGTCTTACGTGAGTAAGCTCGTGCTTGATTATAAGCTCAAGATCCTTGCATTCCTTGGCATATGAAGTAATGTAAACCGTAGGAATAATACCCGTAACGCAGGGGGAGGCAATTCCGTCCGAAACGTATATGGGTATCCGTCCCTCCTTTGTGTAAAAGCTCCTGCTTTTTCTCAGCTTAATTTGTGTTATAACAGAAACGGTACTGAATATCAAAAGAAAAGCCAAGCTTCCCAAAGCCCAGATAATTAATATGAGCTTCAAGGGATCGATGGAGAGCTTATTAACTTCTTCCGGAATCTTTTCAGATTCCATAATAGGCTCATTAGGTATGATAGGCTCTGTAGGGGGGGCGGGCACCGTAAGATCAGCTTCGGGAGCTGTAGATCCGCTCACCTGTGAGTGCATAGGCGGCGTCTGAATTACAGGAGAAGATTGAGAAGGATCACTTTCCTCGTGGTTCAAGAAAGGCTCCTCAGCTTCAGCCTCTACAACAGCGGAGTATTCCTCTAAAAAAGAGGGAAGAGGAACGTCGATGCTTACAACGCTTACGGGAATGCAAAGCTTTATAAGAACAACAAGCCACAGAGCATATACTATCCTTGCCGAAACCCTGTTTTTAAAGAGCGCGCGGATAAGAATGACCAGTGCGCAAAGGACGGAAAGGGCAATGATGTGAGAGATCATTGCTTCGCTTATTATTCCTCGAGACTGCTTTCAGCCTCGTCGAGAATCTTCTTGAGCTCGCTTATCTCATCCTTGGAAAGAGCCTTCTGTCCTGCAAGAGAGGAGAGAAGAAGACCTACGCTTCCGTGGTAAACTCTTGAAAGGAAAGCGTGAGACTCGCGGTCAGCGCATTCCTTTTCGGTAACGAGTGCAGAGTAGAGCTGGATCTTGCCTGTAGTGTCGAGAACAACGGCGCCTTTAGCAATGAGTCTTCTGCACATAACGAAAATAGTGGACTTGGTCCAGTGAGTCTCCTCGTCAAGAGCCACAACAAGCTGACCGAGGCTGCAGGGCTGGTTTGCCCAAATAGCTCTCATAAGCTTCCATTCGCCGTCGGATAAAATAATATTTACCATAATAAACCTCCGTCGCCACAAGTGGCGTAAATAGAATAGATTTTGTATTATTTAAAAATTAAATTTTTACGCTTATATTTTAACACATTGTTTTACATAGGTCAATGCAAATTTTGCACAAACAGACCATAATTTTTTTGTGCTTGCTGACATTATCCCGCATTTATATTTTCGGCTCCGTTGATCCCTTTGTCTGTCAAATTCTGGTTTGACGAAGAGATATACGTGGGAGCCTTTTTGAAAAAAGGCCCCCACCACTTCCTAAAACATAGTCGACTATCATCGGTTCGATACACTCACCTCGATACTCTCCTTGTTTTAGTTACGTCGTTGAAAAAACGATAC
>JAFQDC010000092.1 GCA_017416205.1 Clostridia bacterium
AGTCATAGCCCTTAGCAGTACAATTCTCTACTGTTATGCTATTAATGCGGTTTGTTGTGATAGCATAGTTCGCACCACCAACAAAGTTCACATTCTTAACAACTGCAGATGTTGCAGTACCGGAAACGGAGATGCCGCCTGTGTACTTGAAGTTTGCACCGTCGATTGTGAGGCTCTTGTTAACTGTTACGTCTTCTGTTACGTTAGCAAGAAGAACGATTGTATCGCCTGCATTTGCTGCTGCGATTGCTGCTGCAAGAGACTCGTACTTGTTCTCGCCAACCTGTGCTACATATACCTTAGCTACTACAGAGTAAGTACCGTTTTCGTATACTACCTTGTAGTCATCGCCGGCATTTGTTGTTACAGTTGCGCCTGCGGGAGCTGTGAGTGTTGCGTCTACGTCAACAAGAACGTACTTAGCGTACTGGCTGTCAGTAAGTGTACCAACTGTGTTTGCACCCTCAAACTTGAAGGTCTGAACGCCGGAGGAACCGGAACGCTCCCAAATACCAATGCTAGTGATGGAGCAGTTCTTGAGGTTGATCGTCTTGCTTGCATAGTTCTGGATATAGAGACCGTATGTAACGTTGGTCATTGTTACGTTCTCAAGAGTAGCTGTTGTACCGTATACCCAGTGGAAGCCGTAGTTACCGCCATCAACAGTTACGTTCTTAACTACAACTGTAGGTGTAGACTTGTTTGCATAGAGGAAGCCGAATCCATAGTTAGATACTGTGCAGTTCTCTACTGTGATGCTCTTGATACGGTTTGTTGTAACAGCATAACCTGTACCGTCTACAAAGTTCACGTTCTTAACGATTGCATCTGTAGTTGTACCGGAAACGGAAATGTTACCAGTGTACTTAAAGTTTGCACCGTCGATCGTGATGCTCTTGTTAACTGTTACGTCTTCTGTAACGTTAGCAAGAAGAACGATAGTATCGCCGGCCTTAGCTGCTGCGATTGCATCTGCGAGCTTCTCATACTTAACATCACCGATCTGAGCTACTGCTACAAGAACAGGAATCTCAACGGGAGCAACGAGGATCTCGCCGCATACGGAGCACTTCTTACCCTCTGTATAACCTACGGATTCAACTGTAGGAGCAACTGCGGGAATTGTCTCTTCAACGTGAGCGCCTACTGTCCAAGCGTTGTTAGCGCCAATTGCATGATATGCTGTGCTATCAAGGAAGTTAGTGTTTGCACCCTCGGCTGTGTTGTTCGCAGGGTTGAAGCCGTGGAACTTACCGCCGGTGATGTTGAACTTAGCGTTACCTGCCTTATAAGCTGCATCGTTGCAGTTAAGGAGATACCAGCTACCGTAGTTTGTACCTTCGTTATCGTGCTCTGCGGAGAACTCACCGCCCTTGATGTTAGCTACACCGTTTGTGATGGAGATAACGGAGGTGATACCGATATAAGAGCCGTCTTCGATTGTAAGTGTACCTGCTGTTGCAGAGTTACCTACGATAAATGCATAGCAGTTTGTGCCTGTGGAGCCGTCTACCATGCCACCCTTAACAGTTACGTCAGCAAGTACGCGGATAACGGGTGCATTTTCAATACCGTTTGCGCTTACTGTGCAGCCGTTAAGATCAAGAGTAAGATTCTTATCAATTACAACAGTTGCATCAACAGTTGTATTCTTAAGAAGCTTAACAGTCTTGCCTGCTGCAGCTGCTGCAACTGCTTCTTCAAGTGTGCCGTAGCCAACAAGGCGTTCATAGCCATGGCTTACTTCAGTAGCAACGGCTACTGCGCCTTCCTTAACTGTCCATGTGCCGTCGCCATTGTTCTGGCAGTAATAAGTTTCGGGGATGTCTACTTCATGTGCCCAGTACTGGTGGTTAACGTCAGCGTTGTATGTACCGCCGTTAACAATGATGTTTGCAGTATTCTGACCCTTACCATTAAAGATCCAGGGAGAACCGTTTTCGCCTGTACCAAGATTGCCAAGATAGAAGTTACCGCCGTTTACTGTAACTGTCTCATCAGAACCGGAGTAGATAAGAGAGTCACTTGCCGCATCAAGCTTATATGTACCGTTCTCTACTGTAAGGGTAGATGTTGCATCATAGTTTACAAGGAGTCCGTATACTGTGCTTGTTGCCTTAACATCGATGGTACCGTTACCTGTGAGAGTAAGGTGACCGTTTTCTTCTGTGGAGAATACTCCAACGAGCATTTCTGCGCCGGTGTACTCACCGCTGATCGTCTTACCGTTGAGATCAACAGTAATTGCCTTATTTGCTACTCTGAAGTAAGTTGTGTACTTGCCACCGAGAGTAGTTGTAGTTTCTTTTGCAAGGTCAATGTCCTTAAGAAGAACTATTGTCTCGCCGTCCTTTGCGTCTGCTACTGCGGATGCAAGGGTCTTGTAATAGCCGAGAATATCATTGCTTTCATTTGTAATGATAACAACAAATTTCTCAAGGCCTTCCTGAGCCTTTGTACCGCCTGTTACGGTTACTTCGTCGTAGTAAGAAGCCCAGTCCTCGTCTACCCATACAAGGTTGACTGTATCCTCTACAACCTTGCTGATGTCATAGTTAACACCGGTGACGTCAGCGCCTGCCTTAGAGCTTACAAGAACTGCTGCCTTCTTTGCAGTGCTGAATGCTGTTCCGTCTATGTTAAGTGTTACCTTTGCGGGAGTACCAACGTACTGATCTGCGATCTTGATACCGCGACCGCCGTTTGTTGCGTTGATTGCACCGCCGTTAACATTAACTGTCTGGCCGTTACCGTTGATCCAGAGACCATAGTAGCCGTTTGCTTCGTTAATTGTTACGTTATTGAGTGTTGCGCCGCCCTGAACTGCAACAGAGTTGTATACTGTTACATCGTTCATCTCTACGTTTGTTGTGAAGATGATAGCGTGTGTGTTCCATGCGCCGCTTGTATCGCCGTAGCCGGTCTTTTCGATGGTCATATCGTTAAGAACGAGCTTAGCGTCAGCATTAGCCATGCCGAGAGATGCCCAGTCACTATTCTTCTGGTTGAGTGTCAGTACATGACCGTTACCGTCAATAGTGAGGCTTGTTGTGTCTGCTGTGCCGAGTACGTCACGTGCGTTGTAATCAAGGGTTACGTTTTCATAGAGCTCGATTACATAGTCACCTGCACCAACTGCTGCGAGAGCATCAGTAAAGGAGGTATAACCAACGCCATTGACAGAAGCTACTGCATTGAACTTGCCCCATGTGCCGTTTGCATTCTCAACTGTATATGTTGCAGGAATGTTTCCTGTAACTACTGTATAGCCGTCAGCAAATGCTGCATCTGCGATGCTGAACTCTACGGGCCACTCTGTGGAGCCTGCTGTTACGAAGAGGTAAACGTCACCCTTAAGAACAGCGTCCTTAGAAATAGTGAGCTTACCGGTGTTGGCGTTCTTGCTGGGATCCTGCATCCAAACGGACTTATTAGCACCTTCAATGGTACCGCCGTTGATTGTGAGGATGTTCTGTGCCTCAACACCGTTGAGGAACTGACGGATAGCACGGTATGTAGACTTAACTGTACCGCCGTTGATAACGGTCTCAGCATATGTGCCCTTACCGTTTGTAAGGTTGTCAATACCGTATGCCATGTCTGTACCACCGAGATGCTCGATAGTACCACCGTTTACTGTGAGCTTACCACGCTGTACGGAAATAACAGAGGAGTATGCATTCCAGTCACGGTCGTTAGTTGCAGCAAGTGTGATCTTACCGTCACCGTTAACTGTGAGCTCCTTGCCGGGCTGGATCTCAATGAGAGCGAAGCTGGCGGTAGAGTTATCAGTACCGGTAATTGTCTTGCCGTTGAGGTCAAGAGTTACATTTGCATTTACCTTTACAGTTGCATCAAGTGCGATGTCTGCAAGGAGCTTGATTGTCTCGCCTGCATTTGCTGCTGCGAATGCATCTGCGAGAGTTTCATAGCCAACGTCGTTGTTTACACGAGCTACATACTTGCCTGTCTTAACGCCGTATGTGCCGTCGCCGTTGTCCTTAGGAATATAGCCTTCAGCACAGAGCTCTTCAGCTACGGGGTTAATAAATGTACCACCGGAGATGAATCCTGCATCGATTGTGCTAAGGATCTCGCCGTTGAATGTACCGCCGGAAACGCTTGCAGTAATATCTGCGTTAGCGCCGTTGGAACCGCCTACGTAAAGAACATCTGTCTTGTAGCCGTTAGTATTGAATGTACCGCCTGTGATGTTCAGAGCAGCTTTATTAACAGCAGCGTTTGAGCTCTGAATGATCACACGACCGAAGATCTCACCGCCGGAGATATTCAGTGTACCTGTGTTAGTTGTAGAGTTTGCGAAAATTCTTACTGCAATCTTCTTGCTTGTAATCTTACCGCCTTCAATGTTTACAACTACGTCACCTGCTCCACCGTTAGTCAGACCGTCAACCGCGTAAGCGATGAGACAGTTTTCAGAAAGGTTCTCGATCGTACCACCCTTAATGGTGAGAACGGAGCCGGGAGCAGACTCAATGGTGTTATGAGCATCAGAAGCGTCTGTACCTGTGTACTGGTAGCTGAGCTTACCATTCTCGCCGGAATCAACAACCGTAAGGTTACCGTTGTTGTAGATAAGGCTGGTGAGCTTATCATCAGCAGTTACCATAGAAGCTGTCTTGCCGTTGAGATCGAGAGTGACAGCCACACCTGCGGGAACAATTATCTGGCTTTCAATAACAGCATCTCTGCAAAGTACGACTGTATCGCCGTCCTTAACTGCTGCCATAGCCTCTTCGAGAGTCCAGTATCCTGTCTCACCGATCTTTGCTTCTGCAGGAATGATATGAACGTTTACATCCTCATGCTCTGACTGACCGTAAGAGCCGTACTGCTGACCGCCGAAGAGAGATGTGAAAGGAAGTTCAATGATCGCTGCACCGGGATACTGAGTTACATCAACACCGCCGTATGTATAACCGGGCTCAACTCTCTGCCAACCATAACCATTTACATTATTATTAATGTATGTGTAACGTGCCCAATCGTCGAATGTAACGTTTACGTTATCGCCGATAGTTACGTTATTAAGAATAGGCTTGTTGTTTCCGTCAACAGCAATTCTACCGATAAGCATACCGCACATACGGTAAGCGTAATACTTGTAGGATGCTGTTACGTCGTTGTATGCGTCAAGACGGCACTTAACGTTAACGTTTTCAAACACTACCTCAGAATCAGACTGAAGCTGACCCATGATGCCGCCGAGGGAGGAGTCAAAGGAGCCCCAGAGACCTGCGATTACAGTATTCTCATCAACTGTGATATTCTTGAACGTGAACGTGCCTGTACCACCGGTGTAACCAACGATACCGCCGGCACGGTTATTGTATGTTGCGAACTTGGAATTCTTTACTGTGATATTCTCGAATGTGCAGTTGCCCCAAGCGCAGCCTGCGATAGCAGCAACGTTACCGCCCTCCACGAAGCACTCTGCATTTTCGATCGTAAGGTCCTTAACTGTTGCATTCCAGAGGTATGCAAAGAGACCGATAGTACCATAGTTATACCAGTCGAAGCCGAGAGCCCAACCGCTCTGGTACATATTCTTAATTGTATGTCCCTGACCGTCGAATGTACCCTTGAAGTACAGTGAATTACCACCGATAGGACTGAAGGATACAGGCTCGCCGTTTACAGTACCAAGCTCTGCAAGATCAATATCATTCATGAGCTTAACGGTTACGCCCTCGAGCATATTGCCGCTTTCAACGATCTTATCAAGTCTTTCAAGGTCTTCGATAGTGTAAATCTCGTAGTTCCAATCACCAACGGTGTAATAATCGCCATCTACAGTAATATCCTTAGTTGCATCGCAAACAAAGTCAGTGCCCTGTCCTTCCGCTGCATTATTTGCAGGGTTAAACTTGTAGAAGGAACCGCCCTTTACTACGATCTTTGCAGAACCATCAGCGTAGTTTGCATCGATGCAGTTGAGGAGGTATGCATAATCGTATGCATCAGAGTCTGTGAGTGCGAAAGTACCGTTATTGATAGTAAGTGTACCCTTTGTTACAGATGCAACTGTTGTTTCACCTGTGTAGGAGCCGCTTTCAATTGTGAGGTTACCAGCGCTGGAGCCGTCAGATGCACCGAGAACGAATACGTAATCATCATTATTAATAGTACCGTTCTTAACTGTTACGTCTGCACCGCCCTGTACGCGGATAACGGGATATACGTTATGACCCGTGAGAGTGAAGCCATTAAGGTCGATCGTGATGTCCTTGTTAATTACAATAGGCTCTGTTACTACAACATCATTGGAAATTGTAAGAACCCAATCGTAATTATCATGATCCATCATTTCAACGTACGTAAGATCAAAATTATCGCTGTTAAATTCAATAAAGAATTTTTCGCCTGTCACCTTATCATACGCGCTTACATTGATAGCAGTTGTTACACCGTATGTACCGTCACCGTTATCCTTAGGCGCGAAGCCGTTTGCACAGCCGTCAACCTTGGACTCGGCACTGCCGTTTGCAATGTCAAAGAACTTGATCTCGCCGGGGTTCATACCAATGAATGTACCGCCGCTGATCTCTACCTTTGTAGCATCGTAGTCAACGCCTACGCCGTTGTTGGTTGTTTCCTTAGTGGATCCCTTCATACCAAGGAGATATTCGCTGTTCTTCTGCTCGAAGGTACCGCCTGTGATCTCAAGAGTACCGCCGTGAGAAGGATAGATAAAGATATTGGAAGCGCCGCAAGTCTTGCAAGGATAGTTAGTCCATGTACCGCCTTCGATAGTACCCTTTGCGTCTACGCAAACTACGTACATACCGCTTGCCATACCGTAAATGTCTACCTTACCTGTGCCTACGCTGTCCTTGACAGTGAAGTCAGCAGTTTCGCCTGCAACACCGGTAGCTGTTACCATGAACAGAGATACCTGACGAGCGTTGCAGTAATCAGCGTTATGCGCATCCCATGTGATGGAGTGACCGTTAAGGTCAAGCTCTACACCGGGCTTAATAATATGGAAGATAGCGCCGTTTCCGTGAACCTCGGTATACTTACCGTTACCGTTTGAAGGCAACTTGTGAGCATGAACGAGATCGTAATCCGTGATAACGATATCGCGATCAAGAGTTACGTCGTTACCTGCGAAGAGCTCTGCCTGTACCCACTCAACGTAGGGGACAACAGAATATGTACCGTCACCGTTGTCAACGGATACGTAATCTTTATGGCAGAAGTTGGTGTTTGCACCCTCTGCTGCGTTGTTTTCAGGGTTAAACTTATGGAACTTACCGCCATTAACTACGATCTCTGCTTCGCCACTTCTGTAGTTTGCATCGATGCAGTTGAGGAGGTATGCGTAATCATAAGCCTCATCAGCGGAAATAGAGAACTCACCGCCGTTGATTGTAAGTGTACCCTTTGTTACGGATGCAACTGTTGTTTCACCTGTGTAGGAGCCGCTTTCAATTGTGAGGTTACCTGCGGAAGAGCCGTCAGATGCGCCGAGAACGAATACGTAGTCACCGTTAGTAATGTTGCCTTCCTTAACGGTTACGTCCGCACCGCCCTGGATACGGAACATGGGATATACATCACCTGTGAGAGCAACGTTGTTAAAGTCAATCTCAACAGTCTTGTCACCTGCGATCACGATAGGCTCTGTAACAGTCCAATCTGCAAGGAATGTTACCTTAACGGGAACATTTGTATTCTCGCCAAGAGCTGCAACGAGATCTGACCAGTTATCAACTGTAATATAGGATGTACCCCAAACGCCGGGGATCATTTCTACCTGAACAGTTGCAAGATTATATGTACCAATAGTCCATGTGCCGTTGCCATTGTCTACGGGCACAAAGCCGGGAGCAAAACGAGTTTCGTTATCGGTGGGGTTTACATTAAATGTACCACCGGCAATAACTGTGTCATGCTTATATCCGTCATAAGAGTTGAAGAAGTCATTGTAGCCTTCCATCAAGAAAGTACCACCGTTAATATTAACGAAATAACCCTTCTTTGTGTTTACGTTTGCAGATGAGAGACCTTCTACATAGAGGAGGTGAATATCCTCGCCCTGGATAAAGGTACCATCTTCAATTGTAAGTATAGTTTCCTTAGAAGCATGCGCATTGGAGAGCCAGAAGATACGGTTCTCAACATCATCCTTACCGTCGCTAAGGTTATTTATTGTACCGCCACCTATGGAGTCGATAACAGTAAGTTTACCACCATTAGCCATTCCGATAAGAGCGTTATCTTTTCTTGTACCTGTGTACTTAGACCAATCAGCAGTGATCGTCTTGCCGTTGAGGTCAATAACTACACTAAATCCGTTTATAAGAATAGGATAGTTGTATGTGCTGTAATTTACATCGATCTCGTGATCAACGAGAACTGTAATTGTATGAATGTTTGTATCAGCGCTGCTCAATGTTCCGAGAGCGTCCTTGAAGGAGGCATACTTCTTGCCGTCCATCTCAACTACTGCCTTCTTAACAGTATAAACACCGTTGTTATTTACAGCAACGCACGCAGGATCACAGAAGTTTGTTTCTGCGCCCTCTGCTGCATTGTTTGCAGGGTTGAATCCGTGGAATGTACCGCCCTTAACTACGATCTTAGCAGAACCATCAGCGTAGTTCTTATCGATGCAGTTGAGAGTGTACTCGTAGCTATCCTCATAAGGATCAACGGAGAACTCGCCGCCCTCAATTGTGAGAGTACCCTTGGTTACGGATGCAACTGTTGTAGCACCGTGATACTTACCGCTCTCGATTGTGAGATAACCTGCGGAAGAACCGTCGGATGCACCGAGAACGAATACATAATCATCATTATTAATGTTACCGTTCTTAACGGTTACGTTTGCATCGCCCTGAACGCGGATAACAGGATATACATCAACACCTGTAAGAGTATATCCATTGAGATCTACTGTCATAGGATAGTCTATAACGATAGTATCATCGATCTTCGCGTTGGAAAGAACCTCAAGCTCCATTACGTAGTAATCAGCATAGAAGAGCTTACCGGTTGCTACGAGAGATGCGGGATCGTTACCCTTAAGAGGACCAACAGTGCCCTGCTCGCCTGTTACAGGATCACGGAACCAGAGGTTATATACGTGGTCTGTGACACCGTATGTACCGGTTGCCTCGTCATATACAAGACCTGTATCGGGAGCGAGCCATGCGGAAACGTCCTGAGTGAATGTACCGCCGGTGATAACAGTGTTAGCGTTACCGTTTACATCAGCATTTGCATTTCCGAGAGAGGAAATATTATCGCCGATATAACCGCCGGAGATCTCTACCTTAATACTGGAAGGAACATCTACGCCGCCGTAGGAGATACCCTGGTTCTCTTTGATAGTACCGTCGGTCATTACGAAGGTACTTGTGGAGTGACCGTAGATGGGTGCGCATCTGCCGTTATTTGCACCGGAAATACCGGTATTGTGGCAGATAGTACCGCCGTTCATTTCCATAGAGCCCTTGTAGAGCATGATTACCGTACCGTTGGTATTGATACCGCGGTTTGTGCAGATAGTACCGCCGTTCATTACGAACTTACCGCTGTCGTTACGGCAGATACCGCCGTTCTTAGCTGCGAAGGTATCGGTAATGAGAGAGCCGTCGTTCATTGTCCAAACGGAATTTGTGGAAAGGTGAGCAACGGAGTTAGCGCCGCCTGTTACGATATGCTTAACAGTTGCGCCTGTCATAGTCAAAGTTGCGTTAGCGTCAACCTGGAATACACCGTAGTCGCCGTTGTTGCTGGACTTTGAGCTATAGTTGTTCTGAATAGTTACGTTATTTGCAACAACGGAACCTGTTACCTTGAACATAGGAGCTGTTACATCGGGCTTGCCCTCTTCACTTGTGATAAGCTCTGCCCAAGTAACACCGCTTACCTCAAGGTTGAGAGCCTTAGTGTAAAGCTCCTCGTTGAGAGTCCAGTTGTTGTTACCGTCGATAACGAGGCCGCCGTCGAGAGTGAGGGTTGCGTCTGCGTTAACTGTGAAGAGTGTGCCGGTGTAAGCTACATCACGGGTGATGGTGTAGGCACCTGTGAGAGTTACGTCACCGGAAACTGTAAGCTTCTCGCCGAGAGTTACGTTCTTAATGAGCGTAACGGTAGCGCCGCCTTCGATAGCGTTTGCAGCTTCGATTGCGTCTGCAAGAGTTGCATAGTACTTGCCATTAACAACTGCTTCGCCTTCCTTGAGAGTTGCGGGAACAGCGATATTAGATTCATTGTTGTTAACAAATGCAAGCTTAACGCCGTTTTCGCTTGTAAATGTAGTAGCATCGTCAGCGGTAAGAGTAAGAGTGCCGTTGTTAACAACACCTGCCTTGAACTCGTCGTGAGCATATACAGCCTGCTCGCCGCCCTCAACGGAGCAACCAACGAGAGTAAGACTTGCGCTGTATGTACCCTTGATCCAGATCTCGATACCGGACACGCCACCCTTGATGGAGCAGTTGGTAGCAGTTCCGCAAGGAGCGGAGATCAGCATACCGGTGCCTACTGCATCGATGGTAACGTTTTCCATAGAACCGATAACGGGAGAAGTTGCGTTACCGCAGTTGTATGTCTCGATACCGTTTGTGAGACCGCCGCCCTCGATGGTTACGTTCTTGATGGAACCGATACCCTTAGCATTTTCCTGGATAACGATACCGCCGATAACCTTGCCTTCATCCTTGAAGTTAACGGTAATAACAAGGTCGGAAAGCTCTGCAACATCCCAAGCCTTGATTGCACATACTGTGCCGTTGTGAACGATATTACCGTTCTTGACAGTACAGCCGCCCTTAAGAGTCATACCGCCATGGCTGAAGCTGTTTGTAAGTTTATATCCGCCAAGATCAAGAATGATAGCCTTTTCGATCTTGAGCTGTGCTGCACCGTAGTCGATGTCAGCTGTGAAGCGAATAGTATCGCCTGCTTCAGCAACCTTGAGTGCCGCATCAAGCTCAGCCTTGGTTGCAACTTCGTATACAGTTACTGCCTTGATTATAACAGAACCATTTTCATCAAACGCAAGTCTGTTACCGCCAGAAAGTTTAAACTTAGCAAGGTCATCTGCAGTTACAGCATAAGTGTCTGTACCTGTAACGATGGTATTTCCCAACTTAGCAAGAGATGCTTCGCTAAGTTCGATAGAGGAGCCTTCTGCAAGAGGGCCGCTCAGAACGAGGGGTGTCTCGAAGAGGTAGCCGTTGTAGTCTGCATCGCCTTCAATCACGATCTTGCCGGAGAGGTCAAGAACGGGGTCTGTATGGCAATCCCAGATAGCGCACTCGTTATCGTGGAAATAGCTGTTCTTGATGATGAAGGGTCTGGAATACGCCCATTCTGTAAGAACAGCAGTCTTGGAAGCATTGTTGTAGAACTCGCATCCGTCGATACTCAGATAACCTCTGTTGGAGTTGCACTGCATAAGGAATACAGCGCCGTTATCGGAATAGTTGTTATAGAACTTGGAGTCCTTAACCTCAGCTACACCGCCGAAGGAGCCTGTAGAACTGATGCCGAAGAAACCGCCGGCTGCACCGGAGTTTCCGTAAACCTCGGCATTATTGGTCTTTACCGTACCGCCCTGACGTACGGTGATAACGCCGCCGCGGTAGTAGGTAGAAACGCTGTTATTGTATCTTACTACGGAGCTGTTGAATGCAACAGTTGAGTAGTAACGAAGGAATACTGCGTTCGCCTTCTCACCTGTAGAATCGTCGTGATTCTGGAGGGTGGAATTATTGAGAACTGCATTCGTGTAAAGAAGATAAAGAACGCTGCCCGCAGCCTTTACACCGGAGTTGGTTGTACCACGGTTCAGAATCTTATCTACGTCACCGGTCCAAACGGCACCGCCGTCGAGAGTGATGTTATTGAACTCGATATTGTGGAAGCTTCCGCTTACACCCTCAGAGTAGAACATCTGTCCGGTGAAATCACCGCCGCGAATAAGCTTCGCGTCGTTCTCACCCTCAAATACCACGTTGCTTATGGTATCGGGGCTGAACTTGATCGTTCCCGTTACGGTTACGGTACCCTTGACAGTGATCTTAACATCACCGGCAATCGTAACGCCGCCGACCACGGTACCGTCATCCCAGACGGCATCTTCAGTGATCGTACCTGTAACAGGAGTAGTTTCATCGGTTTCCGTTGAGCTTAAGTTATTAATATCAACAGAACCGTCATCTTCAGCCGCAAACGCTGTCATGGGGAACATTGTGAGCACCATGCAAGCTATAAGCAACCAAGACAAGAACTTTTTCATGTTTTTTCCTCCTTCTAGATTTTCAAGGAATTTAGATTCCCCTTTCGGGGTTATTCGCCTCTTTCGAGGCCGTCTTTCGCTTTCGCGAAGGACTTTAAAAGGCAGAAAGGCTTGCGGGTCACCACTCCGCAGGTCTTTCTTTAAAATTTACGGATTTATTAGGCACCGTTAATGCCATTAAGATAAGGCAAAGCTACCCTGCTTTTTCCTAAATTAACCGCATTTGTGCTTTTTAGATTTTGTGAAGCTTTACGTAGATCCCGCTGCGCGCCCTCCCTTGGGTCGGGTTCGACTACAGAAATATCCCACAGGGATATTCCCTCCGCTCAGGATGACAGAAAAGACTCACCGAAACACACAAAAAGCACTCGTGCCGCAAGATCGGGGCTGCCCCCTGCAGGGTCCTTTGCACGCCGTAGCCTTACAAAGGCCTTCGCCGTATCTCCCTATCAAACCTTCGGGAAACACCGGCTTCGGGGCTGCTCATCTTAACGACATTCACGGCTATTTTCGGAGGCGGCCCAGCAACAAAAGCCGCGACCGTTTTCATCCGTATTTTTTTGCCTTTCTACCTATTATGAGATATTAACCCATAATAAGTTACAATAATAATACCATAATTCCCTCTTTATATCAATACTTTTTGTAAAATTTTATAACAAAATTTTAACTATTTTTTGCTCGTTTTCGGGCATGATTTAAGAAAATTCAACAAAAGGTAAATCCTTCGCTTTTTTAACGATCAAAAATGTCGTTCTACCCTTATTTCACAAGGGTAAAGCAAAATTTTCGTCTATTAAATTTTGCTCTTTTGAATTTGGTTTTATAACAAAGTTATACCATTGGCACTCACCGCCTTGCCAGTCTTTGAAGTTAAGCAGTTTTTAGCACAAACACGACAAAAATTATTGGGAAAATTTCGCGTTTCTATTGCAAAGGTCAAAAGTTTATGTTATAATCCCAAAGTAACAATTGCCGGAATGATGGAATTGGCAGACGTGACGGACTCAAAATCCGTTGGTAGCGATACCGTGCGGGTTCGACCCCCGCTTCCGGCACCAAAGAAAAAGGACGCTGATGCGTCCTTTTTTCTTTGGTGCGAGGAAATTGCACGGGGGTCGAAAACCCGTGCCTATGTCGGTACGACAGGCAAAAACAGTCCGGTGGACTGTTTTTAGGGCGTTGTGCTGCAGTCGCTGAAAGCCAAAGAACCGCAATCGCCCGGCAGCGCCGAAATGTATTTCGGCGAAACCATTAAGCTTAAGAACTACCCGCTTCCGGCACCAAAAAGAAAAGCCGCACGCAAGTGCGGCTTTTCTTTTTGTTCTCTTCTCTTTTCCCTCTTCACTCTTATCTTTTCTCTTTCCAAAGCGGCTTTCCCGGATAAAAGAGAAAAGAGAAAAGTGAAAAGAATATGTAGCTTTTTCCTTTTGAAAATGTTTAAATTCTTTCATATTATCGAGAAATATTTAAGTTCATATTTTTACATATCAAAAATCTTGCCTAAAATATTTATGCATTCGCATTATATTATTTTAGGCATTTATCTATATTTTAACTCAATTATACATTTTGCCCTTTGTTATCAAGCATTTGTGGATTTTGGCAGCTTTGTTTTCTGCTTTTGCATAATTGATTCCGAGTATTTTTAGTGAGATCTGTTATTTGTTGAGTATTTTATGATTTTTACATTATATTTTAAAAAACAAACGAAAAATCCACCTCTTTCGAGGTGGATTTTTTCATCATTCTATTGTCGTATCAAGCTTGAAGCGCATGATCTTACGAAGGGTGTTTTTCGGAAATTCCGTTGTTCTTATCTTTACGTGAGCGATCTTTTTATAGGGCACTGCAGTCTTATTATACTCTGTTACGAAAGATTCAAAATAGGCTTTTTTATCCGTTACAGCGTTTTTATCAAGCCATTCGCTGTCCGGGTATATCTCCGCTACAATTGCGTTATGAACGCTGCCTCTCTTGCTCTGACCCTCATATACGATAACGTCCGTAATTCCCGGGATAGCTGTGAGCTCGTTTTCTATTTCCTCGGGGTACACGTTCTTGCCGTTTGACAGAATAATAAGGTTCTTCTTTCTACCTGTAATATAAAGAATACCGTCACAAAGCTTGCCGTAATCCCCCGTTCTGAAGTATCCGTTCTTAAAGGCTTCTCTTGTGGCTTCTTCGTTCTTATAATAACCAAGCATTACGTTTGGTCCCTTTACGAGGATCTCGCCTTCTCCGTCCTCGTTGGGCTCATCTATGATAACTGTGTCCATATCGATGACTGTGCCCACGCTTCCGTCAACAACGTGACCTGAACGGTTAACGGATATGAGGGGTGCGCATTCCGTTATGCCGTAGCCGTTAAGAACTTCGATTCCAACGGACTCAAAAAAGTGGAGAATTTCGGGGTTTATTGGAGCTCCGCCTGTGATTATCATTTTGATCTCGCCGCCGAATGCCTCGAGAATCGAGCCGAAAAGCTGTCTTCTCAGGTCTATTCCGATCTTGCGGGCGCCGTTACTCAGCTTCATCATTGTATTTACAAGCTTTTCCTTACCCTGATCCTTTATGTTTGCCTGTATTTTTCTGTAGAATGTCTCAAGATACAAAGGAACGAGGATCATATGATGGGGTTTTTCCTCTCTGAGCTCCTTTTGCACGTAGCGAAGACCCGAAGAGAGGTACACCTCGCAGCCTATCATTGTGTGACCTATAAGCATTATGGTAGAGCCGTAGGTGTGGTGAGGAGGAAGGACACCTACGGTCTTTCTACCAAAATCGATATAGGGGATAACGTCATACATATCTGAAAGGATAGCGTGCTGAGATAGCATAACACCCTTTCCCTTGCCTGTTGTTCCCGATGTGAACACGAGAAGGGACATTTTCAAAGCATCTATAGGCGCATTTTCATAAGCATCCTTTGATGCTTTATACATTTCCCTGCCCTTTTCTATGAGCTCTGAAACGCTGTCAAGCCAAATACAGGGTTCTGAAAGACTGCATTCTGCTTCAATCGCCTGGGCTGACTCTGCAAGCTCTCTTTCTGCGAAAAGAAAGGCTGCATCAGCGTTTTTTGCCGTATCTGCAAGGTCGGCGGGAAGCCAATCCCGGTCAAGGGGAACGAGAACTCCGCCTGCGGACATTACGGAAAAATACACGAGGGTCCACTCATAGGTGAGCTTTCCTACAAGAACACAGTGCTTGCCTGCCACTCCCATTGACAAAAAAGCCGTTGTCAGAGCTCTTACGTCGCTGCGAAAGTCCTTGAAGCTGACTGTTTTTCTCTCTTTTCCCTCTTTAAAAGAATAGATCGTTCTTTCACCGTACTGTGAGCCTGCCCATTCAACAAGGTCTCGCACGGTTGCAAATTCTATTTTTTCATGCAAAGGCTTATACTTCATTTCAATACGTACCTTTCTTTTCGAGATGTTGATTTGTCAACAAGTGCATTATATCACAGAGATGTTGAATTGTCAACATCTCTTCAGGGATTCTCCGTAATTCACAATAAAGCAGCCTTATATTGACTGATTTGGGTAAATCTGATATAATAATCTGCAGAGAAAGAAGGCGATAAGTTTGAAAAAAGTTAAGATCACGGCCATCAGGCAGACTGTTTACACCGATCTTATGGAAAAGTTTGAAAATCCTATTGAGCACACCTGCGATATTAAGGTAGGGGACACATTTATCAGCGAAAACGGCGAGAAGCCCTTGGGATTTTGCCGGAGTGCCTGGGAATCTATGGAGTATTTTGTTAAGGAATTAGCCTCGGGCGGCGGTAATTTCTACGACGGGTGGATGAAGAACCCTTATTCTGCTATGATATCCTGCAACGACGGATTTCGCCCTGTGAGCTTTTATATTGAGGTTATTGAGTAAAGCAAAAAAGAGCCTTGACGGCTCTTTTTAGAAATTGTCGAAAAAATATTTTTTCGACAAAAAACTTTGTGCGCTCGCGCCTCATGCCGACGGCTAAGCCGCGACACTCGCAAAGTTGTAAGGTGTTGGCTTAGTCATCCCTTTCTCAGGGACTCCTGCGCCAACGGATTTTTATTATAATTTTTAAACTTTTTTGACAGACTGAAAAAAGAGCCTTGACGGCTCTTTTTGATTATATCAATTTCAACCTGCGGTAGAATAATTCTCTCAAAACAAGTTATTGTTATTTCCTTTTTTAAGGTTATAATGGAATCAGGATAAGCGCTGATCCAAAATTAATTTGGAGGATAACCATGTTAAAGCTTGGAGAAAAAATCAAATCATTAAGAAAGCAGAAGGATATTTCACAGGAGGTTTTTGCAAACTATCTCGGAGTTTCCTTTCAGGCGGTTTCCAAGTGGGAAAACGGAAATACGCTGCCCGACGTTACGCTCATTCCCGCAATCGCTTCATTCTTCGGCGTTTCTTGCGACGAGCTTTTTGATTTTAACATTTACGAAACCGAAAAGAACATCAGAGCTATCGTTGATGAGCACAGCGTATATTGGTACAGCGATCCCGAAAAATCAGAACAAATAATACGGGACGGTTTAAAAAAATATCCGGGAAACGAAACCTTACTGAACTGTCTTATCGGAGTTCTTTCCGAGCTCCACAAAAATGAGGAGGTTATCAGTATAGGCAAGGCCCTTTCAGAGACGACTAAATCCGATGAAATTCGCATAGATACTTACCGTATTATGGCAATGGCTTACAAGGAAATGGGAGAATACCAACTGGCTAAAGAATCAATCAAGCGTATTCCCGAGCTGTATTTTACAAAGCTTGAAGTTTCGGCTGAGCTTCTTGAAGGAGAGGAAAAATACGCAGCGGCAAAGCAGCATACCACGTTATGTACCGTCAGTCTCGTTGACACTCTGTGGGATATGGGAAAATATCTGAAAGAAATGGGAGAAAGTGAGTGCGGGGACGCACATATAAAAACTGCCTTGAGGATCATTGATGCGTTTCTTTGCGATTCTGAGGGCAGAAAGGATTTCACAGTCACCCCTAACCTTTTAGAAGCCATGAGCCAAAGGAGAGATATCCTGATGGGGCTAGTGCGCGAATAGCTTTCTAAAAGCCGCAAAACAAGCTGCAATCAACCTGCGGTTGAATTATATTCCCGAAAAATGACTGTTTGATATGTTGGAATTTGTTTTGTGTGATGATATACTTATGACAGTGATCACTGAATAACTTTTTAGGAGAAAAACTATGAGTATTGGAACAAATATATACACACTTCGTAAAGAAAAGAAGATCACTCAGTCATTTCTTGCGGAAAAGCTGGGCGTATCCTGTCAGGCAATATCAAAATGGGAAAACGATCAATGCGCCCCTGACGTAAGTCTTTTCCCCGTTATGGCTGACCTGTTTGAGGTCTCCATCGACAGGCTTTTCGGCTATCATATGAACAGCTATGCCGAGGAAGTAAAGGAAATAATGAAAGCCGCCGATGACAGCATGGATACATATAAGGAGATCGAGATCATCAGCGAGGGACTTAGCAAATACCCCAACAGCCCCGATCTTAAAACTTATCTTGCATTCTCTCTTTCAATGGTCAACAGAATGTCAAATGACGAAAACGAGAAAAGCGAAGCCATTAAAAAGGCAATAAA
The DNA here is from genome assembly GCA_017416205.1 of Clostridia bacterium. GTDB lineage: Bacteria > Bacillota > Clostridia > Oscillospirales > CAG-272 > Avispirillum. Next base: position 17,893 of record JAFQDC010000092.1, read on the forward strand.
GCTTTGCAATGAGGTTGTTGATTCCTGCGGTGACACAAAGCAGGTAGACTCAGCGCTTCATATGCTGACACGAATTTACAACGAAACGGGAAACTATAACAAGTCAGAGGAATGTATAGCAAAGATCAGTGCTGACCGCTACGATTCACGTATTTTGGGAACTGTAAATATGCTCGGTGTAAAGAAATGCTTTGTGGAGCAGGAACAGTTCGCCGAAATGTCACTCTGGAAGATGTACTGGACTATGAGCCACGTTTTTGAAAGCCTGACTGATACACTTGTCAGTAACGGCGAATATGAAAAGGCTCTTGCATTCTGCGATGCACATGATAAGCTTCTTTCAATTTTTGACAGCGGTTGCGCCAATTTCAACGCCACCTATAAGATTTTGGTCTGCGACAGCCGTGCAAAGATATATATGAAAATGGGAAACCGTGAAAAGTGTCTTGACGAGCTTCGACGTTTCTATGCACTTGCAGAGCAGGTAAAGGAAGTGGCAAAATGTGAAGATCTTAACGTTGCAGCACGTAATCCTATGTATTTTTCCGGTTTGACCGAAGAAGTCGGAGAAGAGTATATGACGAATATTTATCCCGAGAGGGCGTTATATAAGTTCGACGGATTTTTCGGTGATTATGAGGAATATCTGAGATTCAAAGAAGAGGTAGGGGCTTAACATTGATTCTTCCTTTAAACAGTAAGAACAAATAATCGATTTTTGCAGTAAGACACAAATATAATACCGCACTATATTAGTCCTTTGGCGTATCTGCAAAAAACGCAGATACGCCACTTTTTTAATTAAGCGTTTTCTGTCAAGACGAACCTACAGCCACGTGCTATAATGATATCACAAACATACAGCTGGACGTTTGACAATAATTAAGGAGGGCTATTCAATGGAAAATAGCGATCTTATCTCAAAAGCTATAAACTATATAAAAACAGAAAACAGCAAAAGCAATATCACCATTGAGGATATTGCAACTCATGCCGGCTTTTCTACCGATTATTTCAACCGTATTTTCTTCGCACATACCGGATTCAGTATTATGGAATATGTCCGTTTCAACAGACTCAAAAGCGCAGCACGTCTATTACGACTTACTGACAAAGACATTCTCGACATCGCCCTTGACTGCGGGTATGAAGCACACGAAAGTTTCTCAAGAGCTTTCAAAAACCATTACGGTATAACTCCCAGTGAGTACAGACGAAAATATGAAAAGGAAGAGATATATTACGGTGAGTTTTCTAACGATACTCTTGGGGCAAGACTTCTACATGAATTCAAGAATTTCAAGATAGCCGATAGTGATGAAGTGATAGACTATCTTCTGGAAACTGATGCAATTAAATACGGATATATTGCCGTGCGTTTTCATATTAATGGTGGAGTTGCTTTGTATAACGGTAACGATTTCAGAGATGGATTTGTTTGGTTTACAGAATGGGATAACACGTTTGAGGGAAATATCATTAGCGACGATTGGGATAAAATAGCCGAATATAAGATGATCTTTTCTGACAAACGTTTCGATATGGTTATATTCACCACTAAATCCGATGAGTTCATAAAAGAAGAATTCAAGAAAAGAGGGCACAAGATTGATAAAATAGATCGTTATCGGAATACTGCGTATACAGGCGAACCCTATGTACTGTCTCAGTTAGATGATTTTTCTATGAGATTGATTAAATTTGATGATATTGATATTGTAATCAAGTATTTTTCTGAAAGATACCCTGAGAGAGAAGGAAATTCTCCGAGACTGAAATATCTAAAACATGAGCTGTACCAAAGAGATGTTTTGGGAAACGCACAACATTCTGTGTTTATGTTTGGGATATTCAAAGGCGATCGATTGGTTGGAATTAGTGACGGAGGACTTCAGCACACACATGGCTTCACTATAAACAATTGCGTAGTAACATGCGTTCTACCCGAGTACGAAAGTGAGGAATTATATCAGTACGCATTCAAATTCGTAACAAACTCGGCTATTCTGAAAGGAGCATTGCCTATTGATGATATTCAAGTTCCTCACACACCTGATGAAAACAGAAGTGGTCACTTTAATTCAACAGAGCTTGGATACAAAACTGTAATAGATGCCTGTGTCTTGAAATAATATATAGCATTTACCGTGATTGAATCATTTACCTTGTAATTGATAATTGGGTGTAGTATAATGTATTTGTAATTCGATTATTTAAATGTGATGATAAAAAGTATGGAGAAAAGAATTCAAATGATTATTAGATTAGGCACAGAAGCCGAAAAACAAAAATTGTTAGCAGACTTTCCTAACGTAAAAAATGTAATTCGAGACGGCGGATATTTTATCATTGCCAAAATCGAGGATACTGTTGTCGGTTATCTTTGGGCATTCAAAAGAGAAATTCCTGCATCTGTCGGGCAAGAAGAAATTTTCATAAACATAATTGAAGTCATCTACACAAACCTTCGTTGCCAAGGTATTGCTTCTAAAATGTTAAATGAAATTATAGATATTGCAAAAATAGAAAACGTATACCAAGTTCGCGCATTTTGCGATATCGGCAATGTTCCGTCACATCGTTTATGGCTTAAAAACAAATTTTCCATCAATCCTGTGAAAATGCAGGATGGGACAATTTCCGGCTCCTTTTGCAGCTATGTTTTATAAAGAAAAGACTGCTCTTTGTGTTGTAAAGAATTTAATATATACCCGATTCAAAAAAAGGCACAGCTATTAATTAATAACCTTTCGTTTCCCCTTCAACTGAAAACACCCGTTGCTACTCGCAACGGGTGTTTATTATTTATTCAGGCTTGAAGCTATCCTTAAGGGATACGATTCTGTTATAAGTGTTCTTATGCTTGGAATCACGTACGAAGTAGCCTGTTCTGACGAACTGGAAGCGGCTGTCCTCGCTCTTCTCAAGGGCCTTTTCTACCTTACAATCTGTAAGGGTCTTTACGCTGTCGGGATTGAGATAGTCTGCATAGGTCTTATCCTCGGGAATATCGCCTGTATTACGGATAGTAAAGAGGGGCTCATAGAGATTTACCTTTACTGTATCGCAGATATCAGCGCTTACCCAGTGGATAGTTCCCTTTATCTTGCGGCCATCAAGAGGATTGCCGTTTGCGGCCTCAAGGTCTGCCGTGCAATGGATCTCCGTTACGTTGCCATTCTCGTCCTGCACAACGCTGTTGCACTTAACGATATATGCTCCCATAAGTCTTACCTCTCCGTCGGGCTTCATTCTGAAGAACTTGGGAGGGGGAACGAGAGCAAAGTCCTCGCGGTCGATCCAGATCTCTCTTGTAAAGGGTACCTGACGTGTGCCCATCTCGGGGCAAGCAGGATGATTTGAAACCTCGAAGTATTCAACTCTATCCTCGGGATAGTTATCAATAACGACCTTTACGGGGTCAAGAACTGCGATTCTTCTGGGTGCCTTTGCGTTAAGCTCCTCACGAACGCAGTATTCAAGGAGCGCTACGTCGATAAGGGAGTCTGTCTTTGCGATACCTGCGCGGGTGAGGAACTCCTTAATGGAATCGGGAGTATATCCGCGGCGTCTGAGACCGCAAAGGGTGGGCATTCTGGGGTCATCCCATCCGTCAACAAGGCCTGTTTCAACAAGCTCGCGGAGGTATCTCTTACTCATTACGGTATTTGTAAGGTTAAGGCGGGCAAACTCGATCTGGCGGGGCTTCTTTTCAAAGCCGCACTCATCTACTACCCAGTTATAAAGAGGTCTGTGTGCCTCGTACTCGAGGGAGCAGAGGGAGTGGGTTATGCCCTCGATAGCATCCTGAATGGGATGAGCGAAGTCGTACATAGGATAGATGCACCACTTACTGCCTGTCTGATGATGCTTTACGTGCTTGATTCTGTAGATCGCGGGATCGCGCATGTTGAGATTGGGGCTTGCCATATCTATTTTTGCGCGGAGAGTATGTGTTCCGTCTGCAAACTCGCCCTTCTTCATTCTCTCGAAGAGGTCAAGGTTTTCCTCGACGCTTCGGTCACGGTAGGGGCTGTTCTTACCGGGCTCGGTAAGAGTACCGCGGTACTCTCTCATCTGATCCTTATCAAGGTCGCAGACGTAAGCCTTACCCTTCTTTATGAGCTCTACTGCAAGCTCATAGCACTTATCAAAGTAGGAAGAGCCATAGAGGCACTTATCCCACTCGTAGCCAAGCCACTTGATATCCTCCTGAATAGCATCGACGAACTCAACATCCTCCTTTGTGGGGTTGGTATCGTCAAAGCGGAGGTTGCACTTACCGCCGTACTTTACAGCGGTGGAAAAGTCTATAAAGAGAGCCTTTGCGTGTCCGATATGGAGATATCCGTTAGGCTCGGGAGGAAAACGGGTCTGGATCTTACCCTGCTCGTGCTTGCCGAGGGCTATTTCATCGTCTATAATATCGTGAATAAAATTGCTTGCCATAATTAACCACCTATAACTGCATTTATTCTTGCAAGGACCTTTTCCTTGCCGAGGATCTTCATGATCTCATAAAGATCGGGGGAGTTCATCTTACCTGTTACAGCGACTCTGAGGAACATACTTACGTCAGCGATGCTTCCCTTATAATTCTCGGGAGCCGCTTTATAAGCCTTCATATCTGCGCAGAAGCCGAGGCTTTCAGCAATAGCCTTAAGGTTATCAAACCACGCCTGCTGCTCTGCTGTTTCATCATAGGATGCGCAGAAAGCAGAGAGAACTGCATTGATATCCGCCTTTGCAAACTGCTCGGGATACTGATCCTCTATCTTATAGATGCTATCGTAGATAAAGCCCATATAGCCCTTTGCATCTGCCCAAACCGTCAGGTCCTTACGGGGCTTCTTGCCGCCGCGGCCGATGGCAAATGCCTTGACAGCGCTTTCCTTATCGGACTTGAGAGCAAGGGCGAAGTCACTATCGAACTCCTCTGCCCAGTCAAGAACACCGTCGTACACCTTCTCGGCTGTCATTCTGGAAACCACGTTCTTTGAAACGTCGCAAAGCTTTGCATAGTCAAAGAGGCTTCCTGCGGGGTTCATCTTCTTATGGGAGAACTTGAAGTCATTTACGGGTGCGTCGGGGTTTGCTCTTCTCCACTCCTCGAAGTTGGAATTAAGAACGGTCATAATATACTCATATACAGACTCTACGGGGAAGCCCTCACTTCTGTAGTATGTGAGCGCAAGCTCGGGGTCCTTACGCTTTGAAAGCTTTCGCTTTGAGTCGCCGTCCATCTTCATAAGAGGTCCGATATGGAGATACTTGGGAGCACGCCATCCGAGAGCACGGAAGAGCTGAAGGTGGAAAGGAAGAGTTGAGAGCCACTCGTCACCGCGTACTACGTGGGTAGTTCTCATAAAGTGATCGTCCACTGCGTGCGCAAAGTGGTAGGTGGGGATGCCGTCGGACTTAAGAAGCACGTGGTCGATATCGTTCTCGGTGACCTCAAGGTTGCCCTTGATAAGGTCGGTATGCTTGATCTTATTTTCAATGCTTCCTGTAGAACGGAAACGGAGCACCCAAGGCTTACCTTCTGCGAGTGCTGCCTTGATATCTTCAATAGGTCTGTCGCGCCATACAGCCCACTTTCCGAAGTAGCCGAAGTTTGCCTTTTCTGCCTCCTGCTTTTCGTGGATGTCGCTGAGCTCCTCCTCTGTGCAGAAGCAGGGGTACGCCTGACCCTCCTCTAAAAGCTTCTTTGCAAATACGTGGTATATATCCTTTCTCTGTCTCTGACGGTAAGGTCCGTAGTTACCCTTATCGCCGTCAACGGTTGCGCCCTCGTCAAACTGAATGCCGTAGTGAGAAAGAGACTCGATGAGAGTTTCAACAGCGCCCGCTACCTCGCGCTTTGCGTCTGTATCCTCAACGCGAAGGTAAAGGATACCGCCTGATTGATGGCACATTCTTTCACTTGTAAGTCCCTGCACAAGATTTCCGAGGTGAACAAAGCCTGTGGGGCTGGGCGCCATACGGGAAATTACCGCACCCTCGGGAAGTCCCTCTCTCTGAGGGAACATCTTCTCAACATCCTCCTCTGTCATTGTGACGTCGGGGAAAAGGAGAGCTGAAAGCTCTTTATAATCTATCATAAATTACCTCCATAAAGATATGGGTTAAATTTTATCTGCTTTGAAATCGTTGATACGGAGCCGTGTCCGGGATATATCGTATAGTCCTTTTCCAGTGACACAAGCTTTCTCAGGCTTTCCTCAAGAGTTGCCTGACTGCCTCCGTACAGGTCTGTTCTGCCGATGGAACGGTCAAAAAGCGTATCGCCTGTGTAAATGATATCCTCTGTAAAGTAGCAAACGCTGCCGAGAGTATGACCGGGAGTATGAACTACCTTGATCTCGTTTTTGCCGAGGGTCAGAACATCTCCGTCGTGAAGTATGATATCAGCAGGGCGAAGTATAAGATCTTCTCTGAAAAAGTATTTATAAGCATTCTTATCGGGGTCATAAAGACAATCGCTGTCGCCCTCGTGGACTGCGAGGGGCGCTCCCGTTATATCTCTGATCTCGTCAGCTCCCGTTATATGGTCAAAATGGCCGTGTGTGAGAAGGATATATTTAAGACCTTCCTTTTTAAGTCCCCGCTTTTCAATAAAATCGAGAAAAGCCTCACCCGTTGCAGACGGGTCAATAAGAACGTAATCACCGCATTCTTCGTCTATCAATACCCAGCAGTTGGCACCGTAGCCCTCTGCCTGAATTCTTACTGTTTTCATTATACCTCTCAATAGAACAGACATATTCAGTATATTTTAGCACATTATTTTCAAATAGTCTATATTTTTTATAAGAGTTTTTATATTTTTTTAGTTCGGAATTTCACAAGGTGCAGAGAGGCTCAAAAAGGGGATAAATTCTGGTTTATGGGGAGATGTGGGGCAAGAATTGTAGGAACAACGCTACTGCAAACTCTCCCTCGCGTCATCTTGAGCGGTAGTGGCTCACTTGTGAGACACGGGAGTCGAAACCCGCAGGGCAAATGCGTAGCATTTGGATCTCGCGACGGAATATCATAAATCTAAAGCATACCTTCCGCCAGATCCTGTTCGCTATGCGAACACTTTTGCTTTGGCAAAAGTTCGACTTCGCAAACAATTCACCGGATTGTTTGCTCCGCTCAGGATGACGCGCGGGGGAATGATTGCGCAATTTATAATTTCTAACTCCCCCACAAACCGGATTTTGAACTTGATCTTTTTTTGGCATTTGATTGACTCTTATCTTTTTCGGTGATATAATAAAATCAGCAATTCAGAACGAGGTATTGTTATGTCTATTATCTACAACGAAAAAACAAGAACCTTTAACCTTCGCGCGGGAGATTCATCATACTGTATGAGCGTTGTTCAGGGAAATTTCCTTATCACACATCACTACGGAAAATATCTCCCCGACACGGACTTTTCCTCCTATCAGGTATATTCTACACGGACTGCATCCTTTAACCCTACAAAGACGGATGCTCCCCCCTGCTTTACCCTTGACACAAACCCTCTGGAATACCCCTCTTTCGGTACGGGCGACTACCGCCGCACGGGTATTCGCATAAGAAGTGCTGAGGGTAACACAGCCACCGATTTCCGCTACTCTTCCCACAAGATATACAAGGGCAAGCCCGCACTTGCCGGTCTTCCCTACACATATGCAAATAACGATGACGAGGCGGACACGCTTGAGATCACGATGACCGATAAGGTTACGGGGGGCGAGCTCACTCTCGTTTATACTGCATTCAATGACTGTAACGTTATTACAAAGAGCGCTCGCCTTAAAAACTGCGGCGAAAAGCCCTTTGTTATTGAAGATATCTGCTCTGCCGTTATTAACCTTTCCTCCTGCGATTTTTCTATGATAAATCTCTTTGGAAAGCACAACTGCGAGCGCAACTTCTCAAAAACTCCCCTTGGACACAACCGCCAGTCTATCATATCACGCCGCGGCGCATCGGGACATGAGCAGAATCCCTTTATCGCACTTGTACGCGACGGATCTACTGAGGAGACCGGCGACACATACGGCTTTAATTTCGTTTATTCCGGAAGCTACGAGATGGGATGCGAGGTTGACTATTTCGACTCTACCCGTATTACCGTTGGCTTTAATCCCGAGCAGTTTGAGTGGCTGCTTTCTCCCGGAGAAGAGTTCACCGCACCCGAGACTGTTTGCGTTTACACCGACGGCGGCCTTGGCGAGATGAGCCGTATCTATCACAGATTCTATTCAAGCAATCTTATAAGAGGTAAGTACAAGACTGAAAAGCGCCCTCTGCTTATCAACTCCTGGGAGGCGGCTTACTTTGACTTTAACGAGGAAAAGCTTGTTTCCTTTGCCAAGGAAGCTAAGGAGCTTGGCATTGAGATGCTCGTTATGGATGACGGTTGGTTCGGCCACCGCGACAACGACTGGTCAAGCCTTGGCGACTGGTACGTTTACGAATCGAAGATAGATCTTCAGAGCCTTGTTAAGCGCGTTCACGACATCGGGCTCAAATTCGGTATATGGTATGAGCCTGAGATGATATCTCCCGACTCCGACCTTTACCGCGCACATCCCGACTGGTGTCTTCACGTTGACGGCCGCGACCACTGCGAGTGCCGACATCAGTATGTTCTCGATATGAGCCGACCTGAGGTCGTTGACAATATTTACGGGCAGATGTGCGCAGTTCTTTCCTCCTGCGAGATCGATTATCTCAAATGGGATTTCAACCGCAATCTCACCGAGGTTGGAAGTGCCACCCTCTCTCCTGAACGTCACGGAGAGCTTTATCACCGTTTTATGCTGGGAACTTACGATCTTATGGACCGTATCACAAAGAAATATCCCAACATTCTTCTTGAGAACTGCGCGGGCGGCGGCGGTCGCTTTGACCCCGGAATGCTCTATTATTCTCCCCAGATATGGGCAAGTGACAACACCGACCCCATTGAACGTCTTGCCATTCAGTTCGGAACTTCCCTGTGCTATCCTGCGTCTTCAATGGGCGCTCACGTTTCCTTCTGTCCCCGCACGGGATTTGATGTTAAGGGTGACGTTGCTATGTGGGGCACCTTTGGCTATGAGCTTGATCCCACCCGTCTCACAGAAAGTGACCGCGCTCTCATAAAGAAGCAGATAGCAGATTATCACAAGTATTACGATCTTATCCGCTACGGCGATCTTTACAGACTTATCTCACCTTGGGACGGCAAGCGCCGCGTTGCCTGGGAAATAGTTTCACCCGACAAAAAGCGCGCTCTTCTCACCTCGGTCAGCACCCGTTACGTGACTATGGAGAGATTTTTCCTAAAGCTCCGCGGTCTTGACCCCGAAAAAATGTACCGAAATTCAATGAACGGCGAGGTCAACTCCGGCGCGTTCCTTATGTACAGCGGAATCAATCTTACCACTATGCCTCACGGCGACAAGGCAAGCTTCCAGGTTTATTTTGAGGAAGTGGAATGAGAAATCCATTAAACACATTAGAAAATCTACTTCGCAGAAAATGCCCATACTGCAACACAAATTGTCATGCCGTAGTTATCGGCAAGGGACGTTTTTCAAAAACCAGATATATCTGCGCATATTGCCACAAAAAGTTTAAAGTTAATACCCTTTTATCATTTATAGCAATTGTCGTATGGTTTATAGTAACACTAGTATCCTTAACTCTTATCAATTCCTTCGTTATCCCAATCCCTGAATGGGCAGTTACGATTATTTTAACAGTTATGACAATATTGATCGTTTTAATAACACATTTTCTACCACTGAAAGAGACAAAGAAATAGCAAAAAGCTCTGCCGATCGGCAGAGCTTTTCTATTTTTCAACACGTGTAAACAGCGCCATCGTGTTACAGTACGGACACTGAGAATGGAATTTTTCCCTATACCAAAAATTCATTAAATATGTTTTTCTTTTAATTATACATTTGCAATTTGAACATTCATACTTTCTTTTGGGGAGCAATGATATCAACAATACTATAGCAATTATTATTACAATTACATAAACGTATTCCATAGTTCACTTATCCATTTTTAATCTACGGGAGAACAGTAGCTCTTCTTATGACAAAAGGGACATTTTAAATATCGCTTACTTCCCATATATCCGTTTGACAGCATTCTCTGATAAAAATCAGGCTCAAATACAAATCCGCATTTAGAGCACCTGTGCTTTCTTTTTGTGATATGCCCCTTAAAGATCAGGAGTAGCAATACGATAGCAGCAACATATAACGCTTTCATGATCGACTCCGTTTTTTATTTATTATACCACCGCATTAGAATTGAATCAACTGTTTTCATCAAACTGTTTCTCTGACATTGTTCATCATATCGTTAGTTTTGGGTAAAAAACTATTTTTCAGATAAAAGGCTTTGCTTTGCTCCTTTTTTTACATTGCAGCCATAAAGAATAGTATTATCCTCTCCCGTCAACTCAGAATTTGACGTGTTAAGGTATTAAAGAAAGAAGCAGCTGCTTTCGCAACTGCTTCTATAACATTTCATTGAGCTTTATCGCAAGCGCTTCCACTGCTGCAACATCAGGCTTTACCTTTGCATCGTGATAGTGACTTACCTCTGAATACAGCTCATAGAATCGACGCTTGGCTTCAAAGTTTTCGCTAAGCGTCATTTTTTCTTTATAACGATTCAAAAGCCCATACTCTTTTCCGTTGGCATTATCAAGCTGATAAAGATCATATTCGCTGTCGGCATAGCAACAGTTATATGGATCTATTACAGCAATTGCCGTCTCGTAATTCTCATCAAGCATTACATTCCACGTATTGTAATCGCCGTGTATCAATCTTGCTTGTGTTATGGGAATATAGAAAATGCTTTGAAAGCTTGCAAGCGATTTTTCAAATACAGATATCACAAGATCGGAAAGCTGTCCTGCTTTATGCAAGTTTTTTGCTTTTTCAAAGACGGAACAGGCTATGGGATAATAGAATTCCTGCCACGTAGCACGGCAATTGTCCCCTGTTACGTCTCCAAATCCATCTGCATTTATTACTTGGTGATATGCGAGCAAGTTATCAATAATACTTTCACATATACTTGCACGGGATTTTTCAGATAACGCACTTACATCGACCCATCCAGCATTTCTGCCTGAAATATGCTCCATAAACAGCACATCATATTCTATGGGATATTTATTAACTTCAAGAACCTTGTACACCTTGGGCATTTTGAGCACGGCATGCTTTTTTAGAATTCTTAGCTGTTCTGCTTCTCTAACTGCAATGCTTTTGAAAAGATAGAGCTTCGCTACAACCGTATACGGCTCTGTATCGATTTTTACAGAAAAAGCTCTGCCGTAAAAACCTCCGCCAAGCGGTTCAATATTCCGCGCTTCTGTTCCGAAAGCCAGCTCGACCGCTTTCTTTATCGTTCTTTCCATCGTTTCAGATATTTACAGTTCTATTATTTACTCATTATATACTCGTCAATGGCTTTTGCGGCGGTCTTTCCCGCGCCCATTGCAAGAATTACCGTTGCGGCGCCCGTTACGGCGTCGCCTCCCGCATATACGCCCTCTCTTGAGGTCTTTCCCGTTTCCTCTTCTACGATTATTCCGCCCTTTTCATTTACAATAAGGCCGTCCGTTGTAGATTTGATAAGGGGATTGGGCGACGTTCCGATAGACATGATAACGCAGTCAACATCAATTACAAACTCGCTGCCGGGAATCTTTACGGGGCGGCGGCGTCCTCTTTCATCAGGCTCGCCAAGCTCCATTTTTATACATTCCATACCTATGACGCTTCCGTTTCTCGGGTCGCGGCGGTCGAGAGGATTATTATATCCGATGATCCTTACGGGGTTATTGAGAAGTTTGAAATCAACACCCTCCTCCATTGCGTGCTCTACCTCCTCACGGCGGGCAGGCAGCTCTTCAAGGGAGCGTCTGTACACGATATACACATTCTCAGCCCCAAGTCTGAGCGCCGTTCTTGCGGCATCCATTGCAACGTTACCGCCGCCGACAACTGCCACGTTCTTCGCTTTCATTACGGGAGTATCGCTATCCTCAAGGTACGCCTTCATAAGGTTATTTCTGGTAAGGAATTCGTTTGCGGAATACACGCCCTTAAGGCTCTCGCCGGGAATGCCCATAAATCTGGGAAGTCCTGCTCCGCTTCCGATAAATACTGCCTCGTAGCCATCGTCAAAAAGCTCGTCCACGGTTACAGTTTTTCCGATAACCACGTTAGTTTCGATCTCTACGCCGAGAGCCTTCAGCGTATCTATCTCCTTTTGAACGATAGCCTTTGGTAGACGGAATTCGGGGATACCGTAAACAAGCACGCCTCCTGCAAGGTGAAGGGCTTCAAACACCGAAACCTTATATCCTCGCTTTGCAAGATCGCCTGCGCAGGTAAGTCCTGAGGGACCTGAGCCTACAACGGCTACCTTATGTCCGTTTTGCGCGGGGAGCTCGGGCAAATCTTTACAATGCTCGTTATGCCAATCGGCAACGAAGCGTTCAAGTCTGCCGATACCCACAGCCTCACCCTTTATTCCTCTTACGCACCTTTTCTCGCACTGGTTTTCCTGCGGGCACACTCTTCCGCATACCGCAGGAAGGCTTGAGGACTCCGTTATTATCTTATAAGCCTCCTCAAACTCCCCTTCCCTTACCTTTTTGATAAAGGCGGGAATACGGATATTTACGGGGCATCCTGCAACGCAGGGCATATTCTTACAGTTAAGGCATCTTGCAGCTTCACTGAGTGCCGCTTCCTCGGTATAGCCGAGGGCTACCTCGGAAAAATTGCGGCGGCGCACCGCAGGATCCTGATGGGGCATGGGATTTTTCAAAAGTACTCTATCAGCCATTGCTTTCTGCCCCCTTAAAAAGATTACAGGTCTTTTCGTATGCGTGACGCTCAAACTCCGAGTACATTCCCGATCTCATCATAGCTTCATCGAAATCAACGAGGAAGCCGTCAAAATCGGGTCCGTCAACGCAGGCAAACTTAGTTTCGCCTCCAACTGTGAGTCTGCATCCGCCGCACATTCCCGTACCGTCTATCATTACGGGATTCATTGACACGGTGGTCTTTACGCCGTAGGGTCTCGTTGTTTCCACTACGAATTTCATCATAACAAGGGGACCTATGGTGATGACCTCATCATAATCCTCGCCTGCTTCGATTGCTTCCTTCAAGGGTAGAGTTACAACGCCCTGTCTGCCGGTACTGCCGTCATCGGTCATAAGTGTGAGCTTATCTGAGCACGCTTCAAACTCCTTTTTGAGGATAAGGAGCTCCTTTGAGCGAAAGCCTATGATAGAATGGACAATACAGCCCATTTCGTGGAGATACTGCGCAATGGGCAGAGCTATAGCGCATCCCACGCCGCCACCGACAATGCACACCTTTTTGAGTCCCGCAAGCTCCGTTGGCTTTCCGAGGGGACCGACGAAATCGCAGATATACTCGCCCTCACACTTTACCGAGAGCTTTTTCGTCGTAGCACCGACGGTCTGGAATATGATCCTTACAGTGCCCGCTTCTCTGTTGTATCCCGCGACGGTCAGGGGAATACGCTCACCGCTCTCATCCACTCTGAGAATTATGAACTGACCGGGGAGAGCCTTTTTCGCCACCTTCGGTGCTTCTATATCCATCAGTGTTACCGTAGGATTAAGTATTTCTTTATATACTATTCTATACATACCGTACACCTTACTTTGATTTATTACTATTTAGTCATTGTATCACAAAAAACTCGCCGTGTCTACGGAATATACTAAATCCGACAAAATAATTAACCGATTTATGTTGTATAATCACACAAACGATGTTATAATCAGTATATAAACTGTTAAATCTGTACAGTAAGGCAAAGAGGTATGTTATGTTAAGCTTCAAAAGACTCGGAATAGCTATAATTTCCGTTATTCTCCTGTCCCTCATTTTCTGTCAGGCATTCCTGATCTCTGCAGGAGCCGGATACTCCTCCGGTGTGACAGAACGGCTTTTTGAGGAGTTCCCTCTGAAAAACAGCAGCTACAGCTACAAAAGCAGCGGCATCAGTAAGCCTGCCACGGAATCTGCCTCCGTGTTTTATAGCCACGCTCTTTTGACTGAGCCTGTTAACGAAATGTCAAAGGATCTGGCAAAGGCATCAGTGGCTCTTTCTATGGCTGCGTACGATCCCTCATACGTCAATTCCCTTCTTTCCAAAATGGGTTTTGACTATGACGACAACTCCGCAGTTTATAACAGAAGCCGAAACGAACTTACCATTGACGACAACGACTACGTTGCCTACACCATTGGCTACAAGGAATGGACCGATCCCGAAACTGACGAGACCTACGTTTTCTACTGCGTTCCCATTCAGGGTACTACGGGAAACGCCGAATGGTTCAGTAATTTCAATATGGGAACGGGAATTGAGCACGAGGGATTCAGACTTGCATCTCTCGAGGTATATCTCAAGCTGAAAACAAAATTTAATATGGATAATGCTTCCGATAACGCTCACAGAATCGTTTGGCTTACAGGTCACAGCCGAGGCGCGGCCTGCGCAAACCTTATTGCAGGCTGGCTCAGCGCAGATGGCGAGGCTTATACCTCAAGGGATACGGTAACCGCCTATACCTTTGCCTGCCCTGCTGTCAGCACGAATGCTGATACTACGCTGAAAAATATCTTCAACTTCAACAATGCAGGGGACCTCATTACGATGGTTCCTATGAAAAACTGGGGCTTCAAGCGCTACGGTCAGGATATCGACCTTGACACCTCAGACGCACAGTTTGCCAATATGCAAATGCAGTTTAACTCCGTTACGGGGGATACTTATGCGGGCATGAAGACAGGGGATGACTTTAATACTCTTATTACTAATCTCCTCGGAAATGACCGCGATCTTTACAATGATACAGTACCTCTTCAGTTTTCCTTGGATCTCATTGCCTGGGCTCTTGGCGGAGAGAATGACGTAAGCATCAATGATATCGGAAGAAAGCACTATTCGGGATTTTCCAATATAGGAAACAAGCTTGAGTCTATCCTTGAGGTAGGAAGCGGAATAGTTAATCTTGGTGATCTGCTCTTCTTCCTTTCAAGCGATGCTTCCGAAAAGGATTACATTGCAGATTATTCCTACAGAGTATATCTGGAAACACAAGGCCTTACCGAAGAGGAATTCCTTGACTACATATCTGCCTACGATATCAGAAACCTGATCTCCGATATAAAGAAGGAGACCACCATAGTGGTGGACGAGGCATCTGATTTCTGGGCGGCATACGTAGTTCTCAATGACAGGAATCACGACACGGTAGCGATCATCGACTGCGTTCAGGCAGCGATGAATATTGTAAGCGACGAGAACGGCAATCCTTTGGATAAAATCAAGCACGCACACTGCCAGGCGCTTTATACTACCTGGATCAATTCTATGTACTACGGTTACCGCGGTTGGGCGGGCAACACCTCCATCACCGACGTAACTATTGACAGAGGCATTTATACCGTTGGTGAACAGTGCTTTACAGGTTGCACGTCAATTACAAACGCAAATATGAACAGAACAGTTAAGTTTATGGGGCCTCAGGCATTTTATAACTGTTCTGCAATTAAAGAGCTGACTATTCCTGTGGAATACGATCCCACCGGCATTTTCGGCAGTATTTCCGGAGTTGAGAAGATCACCTACTATGCGGGAAGTACAGGCGTGATGCAGGATAGAATAAACAACTACAACAAAACAGTTGAGTATTTAAACCGCAACAGACTTACCACTGTCATCTTTGAAGAAGGTATTACTCATATCGGTAGTTATGCTTTTTATGGCTACTATAACGGTAACGGTAACGGTAACGTTTTAACAAACGTTACTCTTCCCTCTACTCTCCAAAGCATTGGCGATTATGCATTCAATTACTGCACCAGCCTTACTGAACTCACTCTTCCCGAGAGTTTAAAAACTATTGGAAGTAGTGCCTTTAGTAATTGCTCATCACTTGCTTCCGTTATCAATGATTCTTCTCTCGAAACAATAAACGGCAGTGCTTTTTACAACTGCTCATCGCTTACATCTTTCAATCTTCCCGATTCCGTACGCTTTATCGGTTCTCATGCTTTTTATGGCTGTTCAAGCCTTGAAAGCCTGAACCTTTCCGACAACCTCACTTCCGTTGGTTCTTATGCCTTCTATAACTGCAGTGCAAAAATGACCGTTCCCTCATCTTTGACTGTAATTCCCGAACACTGCTTCTATAACTGCGACGGAATTACTGAGGTATTCATCTCCGATAAAGTATTGTCCGTAGGAGCAGAGGCTTTTTACGACTGCGACGGAATTACGAAGGTTACTATTGACAGTGCGGCTACGTTGATAGGAAGTAACGCTTTTGCTTACTGCGATGCTATTAAGGAATTGGATATCCCCGTTGATTACAACCCCACCGGTATTTTCAGCAGTATTTCCGGAGTTGAAAAGATCACTTATTCCTTCGGATATTCAGGTAGAATGCAGAACAGAACATCCAGCAATTACGATGATACGGTAGAATATGTGAGTCGAAATAATCTTACTACCGTTGTTTTTGAAGAAGGTATTACTCATATCGGTAGTTATGCTTTTTATGGCTACTATAACGGTAACGGTAACGTTTTAACAAACGTTACTCTCCCTTCTACTCTTCAAAGTATTGGTGATTATGCCTTCTCTTACTGCACGAGCCTTGCGGAAATCACTCTTCCCGAGAGTTTAGACAGAATAGGCAGTTATGCTTTTAGTAACAGTGGTATTTCCAAAATAGTTTTCTGCGGTGATGCACCTGTATTTTCTTCAAATGCATTCAACGGCCTCACTGCAACGGTGTATTATCCTAAAAACAACGACACGTGGAGTGAGTACACCATGCTTCAGTACGGCGGTGATATCACATGGGTCGAGGGTGACGAGTATACTCACGTTCACTCCCTTGAATACTTTGATGCAAAAGCTCCAACCTGCACCGAAGGCGGTTGGGATGCATATGAGGCTTGCAGAGTTTGCGATTATTCTACCTACGTGGAGATTCCCGCTACGGGGCACTCGCCTGAATACTTTGACTCAAAAGCGCCGACCTGCACCGAAGGCGGTTGGGATGCATATGAGGCTTGCAGTGTTTGCGGATATTCCACTTACGTGGAGCTCCCTGCTTTCGGTCACTTCTACGTTGACGGATCCTGTGAAAGCTGCGGAGAGGTGGATCCCGATGCTACTCTTCCCGAGCCTGAGCTACCTGACGCCGGGGACGTTATCCTCGGTGACGTGAACGGTGACGGCGTTGTAAACGGTAAGGACTCCAACGTTATCAGAAAGATCCTCGGCGGCTCTTACTCCGCCTCAGAGCTCGAGACTCTTGCCGCTGACGTTAACCGTGACGGTCTTATCAACGGTGTTGATGCAAACTACATTGCACGCTACATTGCGGGTAATATTACGGATTTCAATTAATAACAAATAATAAGTAAACGGCTGTCGCAAGCAAATGCGACAGCCGTTTTTTTGTACTATGAAGGATCAGCCAACGATTATTCTGATCAGGAGGTTAGCATCCTTAGCGTTGATAACACCGTTCTTATCGATATCCATAGTCTTCATTGATATCGTATCGATATGTCCGGTCAGGTAACAAGCAAGGATAAACGAGTCTTTTCCGTTGACGACACCGTTGCCGTCTGCATCACCGTAAAGGATAT
>JAFQDC010000093.1 GCA_017416205.1 Clostridia bacterium
AAAGAATTTTCGGAGTCTTTGTTTGTCTTGTTGTTCAATTTTCAAGGAGCTTCTCGCTATCGCTCTCTGCGACAGCTTGACTATTATATCACTTCGTTCTTTTCTTGTCAATACCTTTTTGAAACTTTTTTCAAAGTTTTTCAAAGTTTTTTTCAAGCTCTTTTCGAAGTCACCCGCTCTCTCGCGGGTGGATTTACATTATACATTCTTTCATCCTCATTGTCAAGGGATTTTTTACAAAAAATGACGATTTATGCAAAAATGCAAAAGGCTCCCCATTGGAGAGCCTTTCCTTTAGTCAAGAATACTTATTTTGTGCCCTTGATGTCGTTTTCGTACTTCTCGATCATCTTCTTAACCATCTGACCGCCGATGCTACCTGCCTGGCGGGATGTGAGGTCACCGTTATAGCCCTGGTTGAGGTTTACGCCTACTTCGCTTGCTGCCTCCATCTTGAACTGGTTGAGTGCCTGCTTTGCTTCGGGCACGAGAGTCTTGTTGCTTGCCATAATTAATCCTTTCCCGGAACTTCGTCCGTTTTCCCCTTGTTTTCTTTGGGGGAATTCTTCAATCTATTTTAATTGAGGTCGCTCTTGCGATCTCTGCTATTATTGTTAACAGCATACGGATAATTATGAACGGCAATTTTTGTAATGTTTATATTTTGTTTACAGCATGATATGTATAATTTTATAAAGGATAAAAACAGCACCACAAAAAGTGAGTGCTGTAATTTTTGAAAACTCTATGTTTAAAACAAAGACTCATAATGTTTATATAATCATCATGACTAATAAAGAGTCTTATATAAAGAAAAGAGTCATAAAGATTCTATAAAGAGTTATTATGACTCATTAAGATTGCATTGAATATTTTGGGAAATTATGCTATAATATAAAAACTAAATATAGGGGGCTACACTATGAAAGAAAGAAGATATCCATTCAGTTTGTTTTTGATTGGTTTTATCACAAACATTCTCTTTCACTTTTTTTGGCTTTTTGTTCCGAGTGTTATCTTACTAATTGTCGGCATTTGGGTTGATTGGTGCTTGTATGCAGGTCTTGCTCTGTTAGGCATCGATATTATTGTTTCGTTCGTTGAGCAAATGAAAATTAGACAAGCAATGCTTTCCGATTCCGACAATGAGCAATTCCGCAAATTCCAAGATGCAGTATCAAAAGACGGAAATGTTTTTGAAAACATCAGAAATCTTGTTGAGAATGCAGCTGAAGAATATGTTGATGACGAGGATATACAAAGAAACAATTTCGTTGTTAATATGTGTGAAACCATCTGCAAAAAATGCGAATATGGTGATGATATTGAGAAACTAAACGAACACGAGAGAGTTTTCTATGTCACTCAAATATTGGAGCAAGAAGTCAACAACGGCAGTTTCTCTCAATTCTTCTATAATTCAAGTGGTGATTTTTCAAACGAGTTAGTGGATGCATTTACAAAGATAGGTGCATTCAAAACTGCAGAAATCTGCAAAAAGGCACTGGCAGTATTTAATGGCAAAGTTCCAACCGATAGAGATGAGCGCGAAGAATTACTTGATAGTTTGGATTGCGACAATGTGTTAAGCGAGTGCGATGATGAATTTTACGAGTATGAGGATAATTTGGAAGAACTAAATTACACATACATTATGGAACATCATAGTTTCTTTGAGTAATTACATAATACACAAAAAACACCCTTTGACTTTTGACAGTCAAAGGGTGTTTTTAAAACTTGCACCAAGTTTGCACCAAAGCAAAAACCAAGGCATAAAGAAAACCCCGAATCCAAATGGATTCGGGGTTTTGAATGTTCGCAAATAAGATAAACAACTTATCTCTTGGAGAACTGGCTCGCACGACGAGCTGCCTTGAGACCGTACTTCTTTCTCTCCTTCATTCTGGGGTCTCTGGTGAGGAAACCTGCCTTCTTGAGGGGAGCGCGGAATGTTTCGTCTGCAAGGAGAAGTGCGCGGGATGCGCCGTGACGGATAGCGCCTGCCTGACCGGAGAAGCCGCCGCCCTTTACGCTTGCAACGATATCAAACTTGCCCATTGTGCCTGTAGCCTGGAAGGGCTGGTTGATAATGAGCTTCATGGTCTCGAGACCAAAGTAATCGTCAATGTCACGGCCGTTGATTGTTACAACGCCTGTACCGGGATAGAGACGAACGCGGGCAACAGAACTCTTTCTTCTGCCTGTGCCGTAGAAATAAGGCTTTGCACTTGTATACATTTTCTGTTATCCCCTTTCTCAGATCTCATAAGCAACGGGCTTCTGAGCCTGCTGCTTGTGTGCCTCGCCTGCATATACCTTGAGACGAGTGATTGCCTTGTCACCGATAGAGTTGTGAGGAAGCATACCCTTTACTGCATGCTCCATTGCGAACTCGGGCTTTGTTGCCATGATGTGCTTATAGGAAACTTCCTTAAGACCACCGATGTAGCCGGAGTGACGGCGATAGAACTTCTGCTCAAGCTTCTTACCTGTGAGAACAGCCTTGGAAGCATTTACGATAACAACGAATTCGCCGCAGTCAACGTGAGGTGTGTACTCAGGACGGTGCTTGCCGCGAAGTATAGTAGCCGCTGCAGCTGCAGTCTTACCGAGGGGCTTACCAGCCGCATCGATAATATACCACTTGCGCTCAACGGTTTCTTTCTTTGCCATATAAGTAGACATAAGATTATCCTCCGAATTAGCTTTATTGTGTTATTTTCAGCAAGTAGGATTATATCAAACGTATACTCACTTGTCAATACCTTTTTTGAAAAAAATTTCAAAAAATTAATTTAATATGGCAAATGCTCTTAAATGCTCCTGTTTTCTCTCAAATGCTCGTTTTTTCTAATTTGCGAAGAATAAAATTTATTTATGCTTTCTCTCCTCGCGCAGTCTCTGAAGCTCTCTTTCGGCCTCTCTTGAGCGCTCTCTTGCCTCTCTGTCGCAGATAAGCTCAAAATCACGGCTGCGAAGGATCTCCGCAAGCTGTCTTTCGCTTGTTACAGGCTCCTTTGTGAGAATACCTGCGTTTGGCTCCATCACGCTGTCGTGATGATCGCCGCCGGAGGTAAGGATATAATTGGGATATTCCTTAGCGTACTCTCTTGCGATCCTGTTATGATTCTTCTGGAAGGGATGTCCGTTCCATACCTCGATGCCGTCAAGGACGAAATCCTCGGTAACCGCGCAATTATATCTGAAGGGATGGGCCTGGATGAACACGCCGCCGTTATTGCGAACAAGGCTTGCGGTCCAGTACTTTGTCTGAAGATAGATATCGGGACAGCGGTGATAAAACTCTTCCTCAAGTCCGTATATAAGGTAATCCGTTCCGAGAGTGCCCGCAAAGTTTACCTCCGCTCCCATAAGAACGTTAAGCCTTCCCTTGGCGGCCTCCTTGACCTTACGGTAGCCTTGTACGAAATGCTCCATCTGCTCTGCAAGAGACTTATCCTTCATTTCAACGAAGGTTCCCGCAGCGAGATGCTCGGTTATTACGATGGATGTATATCCCGCATTGAGATATGCTTCCACGATACCCTCTGCATCGTGACCTGCGCAGCGGCTGACGTGACGTGTGTGGCAATGAAGCTCGGTTTTATATTTATAATCCATAGCTGCCTCCTTTATATATAATGAAAGAATTTACACTGATATTATAGCCGCAGCGGCTCGTATTGTCAATAAGCCGCTGAGAATGTTTTAAGAGTGCATCTCGGATCGGAGCAAACCTTACATTTTAATAATATTAATCTATAATTAATAAGTTGATGCCCAAAATTAACGGTTTTCTATTGAAAATAAGAAAAATGAGGTATATAATATATTATGTATAGCTATAAGAAACGAGGTATATACCTATGAACAATTACAAAATCGAAACAAAGTGCATTCAGGAGGGCTACAAGCCTGAAAACGGCGAAGCAAGAGTTCTCCCCATTTACCAGAGCACTACCTATAAATACGAGTCCGGCGAGCACCTCGGAAAGCTCTTCGACCTTACCGCCCCCGGCCATATGTACACCCGTATCTCCAATCCCACCGTCGACTACGTTGAGCAGAAGATAGCAGCTCTCGAGGGCGGCGTCGGCGCTATGATGGTATCAAGCGGTCAGGCGGCAAGCACAAGCTGTGTTCTCAACATTGCAAACACAGGCGACAACTTCGTTTGCTCCTCCTCCATCTACGGCGGTACAACAAACCTTTTCGCAGTTACCTTCAAGCGCCTCGGCATTGAGATCCGCTTCGTTACTCCCGGCATGACTGACGACGAGATACACGCGCTCTTTGACGATCGCACCCGTCTCGTTTTCGGCGAAACTATAGCAAACCCCGCTCTTGACGTTTTTGATATCGAGCGCTTTGCCGCTATCGCCCACAGCCACAACGTTCCCCTCGTTGTTGACAACACCTTTGCTACTCCCGTTTTCTGCCGTCCCTTCGAGTTCGGCGCTGACATCGTGGTCCACTCCACAACAAAGTATATGGACGGACACGCAACAGTAGTCGGCGGTGTTATCGTAGATTCCGGTAAATTTGACTGGGCGGCCGCAGGCAAGTATCCCGAGCTCACCACACCCGACGAAAGCTACCACGGAGTTATCTACACCGAGCAGTTCGGCGCAGCAGCATACATCACAAAAGCCCGTGTTCAGCTTCTCCGCGACCTGGGTATGTCTCCTCAGCCTATGGCTGCATTTATCCTCAACCTCGGTCTTGAGACTCTCGCACTCCGTATGGAGCGCCACTTTGAAAACGGCCTTGCTGTTGCAAAGTATCTTGAAAATCACCCCAAGGTAAGCTGGGTAAACTTCCCTGCTCTCCAGTCCTCTCCCGAGTACGAAAAGTGCAAGAAGTATCTTGACGGTAAGACCTGCGGCGTCGTTTCCTTCGGCGTTAAGGGCGGACGAGAGGCTGCTATGAAGTTTATGGATTCCCTCTCCCTTGCGAATATCGTGGTTCACGTTGCAGACGCGCGCACAAGCGTTCTCCATCCCGCATCCACAACTCACCGTCAGCTTACAGACGAGCAGCTCGTTAATGCAGGAATCGGCGCTGACCTTGTTCGTATGTCCGTTGGTATCGAGCATATCGACGACATTATCGCAGACCTTGAAAACGCACTTTCCAAAGTTGACTGATAAAGGAGGACCTCCCCCTTGCCTATAAAGATCCCGAACGCTCTCCCCGCAACACAGACACTTCTGGGAGAGAACATATTCGTTATTACTGAAACAAGAGCTATGACTCAGGATATCAGACCCCTGAAGATCGCTATCCTGAACCTTATGCCCACAAAGATCACAACAGAGACTCAGCTTGCCCGCCTTCTGGGTAACACCCCCCTGCAGGTGGAGCTTGAGCTTCTTCACACAGCATCCCACGTTGCAAAAAATACGGC
The DNA here is from genome assembly GCA_017416205.1 of Clostridia bacterium. Taxonomy (GTDB): domain Bacteria; phylum Bacillota; class Clostridia; order Oscillospirales; family CAG-272; genus Avispirillum. Next base: position 5,411 of record JAFQDC010000093.1, read on the forward strand.
GGCAGAACATATGCTCTCCTTCTACCGCACCTTTGACGACGTGAAGGACAATTACTACGACGGCCTTATCATCACGGGAGCTCCAGTTGAGCAGATGCCCTTTGAGGAGGTTACCTACTGGGATGAGCTTTGCCGTATAATGGAGTGGTCAAAGACCCACGTTACAAGCACCTTCCACATTTGCTGGGGCGCTCAGGCAGGTCTTTACTACCACTACGGAATCAAAAAATATCCCCTTGAGGAAAAGCTTTTCGGTATCTTCGATCACGAAAAGGAGCGCAAGAGCGCTATCCTTCTTCGCGGCTTTGACGATATCTTCCCCGCACCTCACTCCCGACATACCTATATCAAGCGCCAGGACGTTGAGGCCTGCCCTGAGCTTAAGATCCTTGCTTCAAGCAAGGAGGCGGGCGTATATATCGTGCAAAATCACGGCGGAAGTCAGGTGTTCATCACGGGACACTCCGAGTATGATGCGGATACACTGAAAAAAGAATACCTCCGCGATAAAAATGCAGGTCTTCCCATTAAGGTTCCCGTTAATTATTTCCCCGATGACGACGATACAAAGGAGCCTCCCGTTACCTGGAGAAGCCACGCAAATCTTCTCTACTCAAACTGGCTCAACTATTTCGTATACCAGACCACGCCATACGATCTTTCGACTATGAAGTCGAAAGAAGTGATAAGAGAAGAGTGAAAAGATAAAAGAAAATGAAGCTTTCCGCTTTGGCGGAAAGCAACATCAATTATTCATTCTTCATTATTCATTTTTCATTCTACAAAATCCATCCACCGAAAGGACATATAAAAATGACTGAACAGCCTCATGCTAAGACCCAGCGATTCTCCCTTCGCGATGAAAAGACTCAGGAGATGCACACAATACTTGCCACAGTTTATCAGGCACTCAGAGAAAAGGGATACGATCCCATCAACCAGATCGTAGGCTACATTCTCTCCGAGGACCCCACCTATATCACAAACCATAAGAGCGCCCGCGCACTCATCTGCCGTATCGACCGAGATGAGCTTATGGAGGCAATGGTCAAGAAGTATCTTAATATTGACTGATAACAAATAAGGAGACTACCGTCTTGAAAATTTATAAGCTGCCGGAATGCTCTGAGGTCTTGTCCCTTCCAGAAGGATGCGCCCTTTGTCTCGGTAATTTCGACGGTGTCCACCGAGGACATAAAAAGCTTTTTGACTCTGCAAGAGAGCTTGTGCTTGAGAAAAGCTGCGCCTACAGCGCAGTATTTGCCTTTACTACTCTTGCAAAGCCTGTTTTTTCTGTACCCTTTATTACCGATATGCAGACAAAGCTCGCGCTCTTTTGCGAATGCGGTCTAGACTATGCCGCCTTTGAGGATTTTGACGCCTTAAAGGACATGACTCCCGAGGAGTTTGTTTCGGACACTCTCGAAAAAGGTCTCTCGGCAAAGGCTGTGCTTTGCGGATTCAATTACAGATTCGGCAAGGACGGTGCAGGTGACGCGAACACTCTCTCATCTCTTCTTTCAGAGCGAGGCATCACGTCACGTGTTATCGCCCCCGTTGAGCACGAGGGTACCGTTATATCCTCAACACAGATAAGAAAGCATATCACAGAGGGTAGACTTGAAGAAGCTCAGATCCTTATGGGACACCCCTTTTCCATTTGCTTCCCCGTTATACACGGAAAGCAGCTGGGACGTACCATCGGCATTCCCACCATAAATCAAGTATTCCCGGAGGGACATATCATCCCCTCCTGCGGTATATATGCCTGCTCCTGCTTTGTTGACGGTGAGATCTATCTTGCCACGGCAAACGTAGGCGTTCGCCCCACCGTGGAAAACGACGGTGGCGTTAACTGCGAGACCCATATAATCAACTATAACGGTGATCTTTACTCAAAGGAGATCCGCGTTGAATTTTACTGCAAGCTCAGGGAAGAGATGAAATTCGACTCCCTTGAGGCGCTCCGCCGCCAGATAAAAATAGATATATCCGCAACACTTGAGTATTTTGCGGAAAAATACGGTGACTAATCCATGAAGATGAAGATTTTTGCAAAGCAAAAATCTTCATTCTACTCTCAGCCAAATTTTTAAGGAGGTATTGAATGAAGAATTTAAAACGCACTCTCCTGTGCTTTTTTCTTATACTCTCCATGATCGTCCCCTCAATTCTGCTCACTCTTCCGGTAAATGCCCTGGAGGACCCTGTTGTTACCAACACAAAAGCGGCTTACCTTTATAACATAGAAAACAAAAAGGCGATTTACGCCCTTAACGCCGATGAAAAGGTGTACCCCACCTCAACGGTAAAGCTTATGACGGGCATCGTTGCCCTTGAGACCTTTAAGGACCGCCTTGACGAGAAGATCACCGTTACAAAAGAGATGCTCTCTTACGTTTCAGGCAACAACATCGGTCTTGACGCAGGGGAGATAGTTGCAGTCAGGGATATGCTTGGCGCACTCCTCGTTAACGGCGCAAACGATGCAGCCTATGCTCTTGCCTTTGCTGCGGCGGGAAGCGTTGAGGATTTCGTTCTTCTTATGAACAAAAAGGCAAACGAGATCGGCGCTTACAACACCAGATATACAAATCCTACGGGAATGCACGACGAGGCTATGGTGACTACAGCTGAGGATACTGCGCTCATAGCCCTCTATGCTTATAATCTTGAGCAGTTTATGGACTTTGCCGCACTCCTGAAATACACTCTCCCCGAAACAAATACCACAAAGCAGTTCACAGTCTATAACCGAAACTGCCTCCTCTCTCTCTACTACGAAACAGGCTATTTCTATAAGAAAGCCCGCGGTATGAATGCGGGAAGCACTTACGAGGGCGGCTACTCCGTAGTCACCACAGCAACGGACGGCGATCTTACATATATCGCCGTAGTCCTCGGCTCGGAAAAGATCGACGGAAATATTTATTCATACACAAACGCCACAAATCTTCTCGAATGGGCATTTGACTCCTTTATGTATCTGGACGTTCTTGCCCCAGAGCAGATAATGTGCGAAATACCCGTGACTCTTGCCACGGGAGTCGACCACGTTACCCTTGTTGCAAGCGATTCTCTCAGCGTGTATCTCCCCACGGATACGGATATCGAAAAGGAGATAACATTTAGCTGGACCACAAATCAGGAGGAGCTACAGGCTCCCGTCAGAAAGGGCCAGCTTGCGGGAAGAGTGACCGTTATGTATAAGGGCGAGCCCATCGGAACCAGCGACCTTATTGCCACTGCGGATATCGAAAGAAACGATATGCTCTACGGTCTTAATAAGATCAGCGAGTTCACAAAAAGCAGATTTTTCATTGCAACTCTCATATCTGCCGTCATTATTTCTGTAATATACGTGTTCGGCAAGGCTATCCTTCTGAAAAAACGATCAAAGAAAAGATACAGATAAAATGAAAAAACATATTCCCCAAATAAAACGCGCCACAGCGCTCATCCTTGCGGTGATATGCGCCTTTTCTGCCGCCTCCTGCTTTGGCAGAAACACCAATATGGTGGGCGACTGCAATAACGATAAGATAGTCGACGGCAAGGATTCTCAGCTGCTCTGCCGCTATCTTTCAGGCGAGTATACGCTTATTTCAAAGGCCAATGCCGACCTGAACTCCGACGGTGTTTGCAACAGCGGAGACGCAAAGGCACTGAGAGACTACCTCTCCGAAACAAGCCTGCCGGGAACACGGTTCTCAGCCGTTTTTCTTAATAACCTGAATATCTCAAACTATAAGGTAGTTATCCCCGAAAAAGCAAGCGATTTTGAGAAGTGGACAGCTCAGATACTTTGCAAAAGCATTGAGGACCTCTGCGGCACCTCGCTTGAGACTGTGACAGATAAGGAAAACGAGACTCCCTGCGAAATTCTTATCGGAGACACAAACAGATCTGCAGATGATCAGGATGCTGTTGAGGATAATAAATTCCTCATAATGGCAAAGGCAACGAAAATCATCCTTTTCGGAAATGATTACTACGTTGCCGGCGGAGTGGGATATATTCTGGATCTTCTCGAAAAAAGTGACGTCCTTTGGAACACCTCCGTAAACGTTAATATCCCCTTCAAGGCAGAATACCGCGACCCCGATTGGGGAAAAGCAGAAAAGATCCTTTTGTTCATTGGCGACGGTATGGGATTTAACCACACAAAGCTTGCAACGGATGAGGATCCCGTGGTCCAGTATACCGAATCCACCCTTTTTGCACCCGATGAAAAGGGAACGGATATTTTCTGGCCTGCCACCTTTGAAAATCAGGGAGAATCAATAACTCTGAATATTCAGCAAAGCACAACGGATTCCGCCGCAGGAGCAACTGCTCTTTCCACGGGATATAAGACTCTCAACGGTGCTCTCGGAATGATTCCCGCAGATCTTGACGGAGACGGTGCAGAGGATGAATTCCGTTCCGTTCTCAACGTTCGCGAGGCCGCAGCCCTCAAGGGACTTGCAACTGCGGTTATCTCCACAGACAAGCTGACAGGAGCAACTCCAAACGCATTTCTCGTTCATCACACCTCAAGAAAGGACAGAAATATTATTCTTGAGCAGCAGTCTGCCCTTGCCTCAACCAGACTTGACTACAGCTATCTCTGGTGCAGCTATGACAGCGACGACGTGTTCGAGGAGTTTAAAAAAGCCATCGACGTATGCGACGATAACGCAAACGGCTTCTTCATTATGACGGAAGAGGCAATGATCGATAAATATGCTGAAAAGGTGGATTTTGACAACGTTATCAGAACGGTGAAGCGCTTAAACGAAATGACCGCTTACGCCGCGACCTACGCAATGTGCCACAGAGATACTGCCATCATAGTTACCGCCGACCACGAAACAGGCGGCCTCACAAAGGGCGATGACGGTATCTGGCGATGGACCAGCAACGGCGAGCATACAGGCACAAACGTTCCCGTATACGCAATGGGAGCTGAGACCGGCATCTTCTGCGATGCGATATGCGATAACACGGCTATTGCAAAGTTTATTTTCTCAGCAATCGAATAACAAAAAATCAGTCTGTTGCTTTCGCAACAGACTGATTTTTTATTCAAGGTCAATATGATCACAATTGAGGAATGCCTGAGCGGACATCGTGCTGGTCACGGGGATCAGCTTCTTTGCCTTGCAATGCTCGCAGGCGACTACAACTCCGTCTCCCGTCACCTCAACGGTATAGCTTCCCTCAAACTCGGGACAGCGGCAGCTTATTTCTCCCGCCTCGTCAAGATCGCGGATAACGAAATTAACGATCTCAAGTATCTGAGGATCGGAAAACACCCCTGTGTCCTCTTCGCCCTTTCTGCCAAAGGGATTGGTTCCGCCTGCTTCTTCAATAAGCTGACCAAGCTCGCGGTCGGACTCCTCCTCCGCCTGCTGTACGGCATCACTCTTGCCGAGAAGGCAGAGATCTATTCCGGAATAGGCGCAGGGCAGAGCAAAAAGATCCTTATCAAAGAATGCAGCGCTTGACACGGTGTAGGTATGGGGCTTCGGACAAAGGAAGCAGGGCACCGTGAGGCGTATTTTCTTATCGTTTGTATTAACTATGGTAAGCTCGCTCTCTCCGCAGGGACACTTTAAGCGAAGCATATCCGCCGTGAGAGAAAATACTCCCACAATGCTCGCTACCCAGGATCCGCACTGAGGACAGCGATAGGCTACCGTAGTTTCTTTTTTATCAAGTACCATAAAGGCCACTCCATTCAAAAAGTCTTTTTATATTATGCGCAAAACGTGAGGGGAGTTATACCTTATCTTTCGCTGAGAGGCACGTAGCTGTCTCTGTCCTTTACGCACATATATGCAGGACGGATGATCTTACCTGCATTCTGCAGCTCCTCGATACGGTGAGCGCTCCAACCTGCAATTCTTGCAACTGCAAAAATAGGAGTATAAAGCTCAGGAGGAAGCTTCAGCATACGGTATATCATTCCGCTGTAGAAGTCAACGTTGGGGCTTACACCCTTATAGATCTTTCTTCTTTCTGCAATAAGATCGGAAGCAATACGGGCGGTGCGCTTGTAAAGGTCGTATTCGTCCTCCATTCCCTTTTCAAGAGAAAGCTTCTTTGCAAATACCTTAAGGACCTCAGCTCTCGGGTCGGAAACGGAATAGATAGCGTGGCCCATACCGTAAATAAGACCGGAGCGATCAAAGGCCTCGCGGCTGAGCACCTTTGTAAGATATGCGCGGATAGAATCGTCAGACCAGTCAGGCACGTTTGCCTTCATATCGTCAAACATTTCAACGACCTTGATATTTGCGCCACCGTGGCGGGGGCCCTTAAGGGAGCCAAGGGATGCGGCAACGGAGGAATATGTATCTGTTCCGGAGGATGAGACTACGTGAGTCGTAAAGGTGGAGTTATTACCGCCGCCGTGCTCTGCGTGAAGCACAAGAGCAAGGTCAAGTGTTCTTGCCTCAGTCTCCGTAAAGCTTCCGTCGGGACGGAGCATATAGAGAAAATTCTGAGCTGCAGAAAGCTCGGGCTTCGGAGGATGGATATAAAGGCTCTCGCCCTCGTGATAGTGCTTATAGGCATGGTATGCGTAAGCTGACAGCATAGGGAATATGGCTATAAGCTGGAGGCACTGACGGAGCACGTTGGGAATTGATATATCATCCGGATTATCGTCATATGAATAAAGGGTAAGAACGCATCTTGCAAGCACGTTCATCATATCCTTGCCGGGAGCCTTCATAATAATATCGCGGACAAAGCTTGGGGGCAGGGATCTGAAGGTTGCAAGCTGAGCTTTAAAGTCGGAAAGCTCTTTTTCTGTGGGAAGAGCGCCGAACAAAAGAAGATATACGCATTCCTCAAAGCCGTAGCGACCGTCATTGTAAAATCCTGCGGTAAGATCCTTAATATTTATTCCGCGATAGCAAAGCTCGCCGGGAATGTTGGTATCAACGCCGTCTATTATTTTATGGGATATTACCTCGGAGATCTCCGTGAGACCTGTGAGAACTCCGCGACCCTGAAGGTCACGAAGGCCGCGCTTGACGTTATGCTGGGTATACATATCCGGCTTTATGCCGTTTGCGCAGCAGCTTTTTGTTGCCAGCTCCTCAATATATGGGGTAACCACAGAATAAGGATTTGGTTCTTTACTTAGAAGTCTGTGCATTTTACTGTTTCGCGAAAAGATTTCGCTCTCCTTTCAGGGAAATGCATATTAAAAAAACAATAATTCATTTTACACTAATAAAATGAACATAGTATGAAGAAATACATCTTTTTTGCAAAAAAGTGAAGGGCGACCTGCAAAAGCCATCAGATCGCCCGTGTCTTGTACAAATATCAGCTTATTTTATTGATCTCATCCTGCAGAAGGTCTCCAACACCGTTGAGAATATATGCGGGACGGTAAGGGAACAGCTTCATGGTTTTAATATCGGTAACTCCGGAAAGAACGAGAACCGTATCAAGCTCACTTTCGATACCTGCAACGATATCCGTATCCATTCTGTCACCGATAATGGCAGCCTCAGCACGGTGAACTCCGAGAGTTTTGAGTGCGTGGCGCATAATGAGAGGATTGGGCTTTCCGATATAGTATGCGTTAACTCCCGTTGTCATTGTGATGGGAGAAATGAGAGCGCGGCAGGCAGGCATAATAAGTCCCGCGTCTGTAGGACCCGTAAGGTCAGAGTTCGTACCGATGAGCTTTGCGCCGTTCTGAACCAGCTTAACTGCCTTTTCTATCTTTTCGTAGCTCATTGAGCGTGTTTCACCGAAAACAACGTAATCGGGATTATAGTCGTTCATGGTAAGGCCTGCTTCATAGATAGCGTTCATAAGGCCTGGCTCGCCGATAACGTATGCGCTTCCGCCGGGGCACTGATTCTTGAGGAATGCCGCCGTTGCAAGAGCGCTGGTGTAAAAATGACTCTCATCCACCTCAAGACCCATTCTCGCAAGCTTTGTGGAAAGCTCACGGGGGGCTCTTTCGCTGGAGTTAGTCAAAAAGAGAAACTGCTTTCCGGTATTATACATCCATTCAACAAACTGAGTAACTCCGGGAAGCAAGGTGTTTCCGTGGTAGATAACGCCGTCCATATCGATTATGAAGGCTTTTTTCTCATGTAAAGGCTTAAGAGATATCATATTTCCTCCTTCTTTCTACCGTCAAAAGCGGCTTCGACAATAAACACTTGATTTTTTTTTGGTTTTATGATATTATAACAATGCGATAATGTTTTGGTATTGGAATTTTTCTCCATTACAAGAATATTATACTATATTTTTTCTCATTTGTATATAGTCAAAAAGAGATTTTATTAAATCAAACGGCTATTCTTCTATATCCCATAAGCATACGCTTAAAAGATAAGGTGGTGAGCTATTTGAAGAGAGAAAAAAACACAAAAAACCCAATGGATGAACTGCTTAATATAAGCCGTGAGCAGAAAAAAGAAAAACCGGTCATTGATACAGAAAATGCCGTTCCCGTGAAGCACGGAATGCCCTCGTCGAGTATTAATGCAAAAAAAGCTGTAAAGAAAAACAGCTTTTTCAAACACGTAAAATTCTTTTTCACCTGCGTATTTGAAGAGCTTATCGATGCTGCCAAGCATATTGATAAAACAACAGTCGGATTTAAAATGGCAGTATTTGCCGTAATATTTTGTGTGGTAAGCACAGCTTTGGTTATCGGACTTTCCGTCGTTATCAGCGGCGGTGATGAGCCTGAGACCTTTTCCGATTGCCTTATAGGCTCCAAAAAGCATATCGTTACAGAAGAGCAAAAGCTTTCTTACGTTGATGATAATTCGGATAACGGCGAAAGAATGCTTGCAGACGGAAGATATGACGTTACCTTCGATTTTTATTCCAAGGAAGACGTTCATTGCATCAGCAACAAAAGAACAGTGGCAGAGCTTATTTCGGCACTCAGCATTGAGCTCTCTGATACAGATATCCTTAAAGCCAAGGAAGATAGCGTGATCGACGGTGATCTCGTCATCTCGATCGACGAGATATCCTACGGAAAGGATTACGTTCATACGTCTGTTGACTATAAAACCGAATACAGGGACGTTCTCACTATCCCAAAGGGAACTCAAAGAGTACAGCGTCGCGGCGTTCTCGGCAAGGATACTAAGGAATATTCCGTTACTTACGTCAACGGAGTTGAAACAGAGAGAACACTTGTCAGCGAGTATACAAGCGCATACCCCGTCAGTGCCGTTGTTGAAAGAGGTGTCGGCGGTAGCATCGAGGGCATAAGCTATTCATATGCTCTCACCTGCGATACTACCATATATTACAGCGGCGGTATTACCGCCTCCGGCCTTCCTGCTGACGAAAACGTTGTAGCAGTTGACCCCAGGGTTATTCCTCTCGGAACAAAGCTGTACATCCCGGGATTTGGCATAAGGATCGCGGCAGACGTTGGCGGAAATGTTAAAGGACACTCTGTTGATATCTGTATTGATCGCGATCACCCTTGGGCAAAGACCTATGGGCGACGCTCAGCAACAGTATATATTATCGAAGACTGATTACAGATGCGTGAAATCTCGGTTTCACGCATTCTTGCTTTAGAAAGGATCTGCAAAATGGACTTTAAGAGACTTGAAAATTTTATGGACTATTTGACGGGATGGCGTATACCCGGCTGCGGCTGTAAAGTATATAAAAAGGGCGAGCTTGTTTTTGAGTATAGCTCCGGTTACGCGGATATGGAAAACAAGATCCCTCTTTCCTGCGACGACCACAGAATGTTTATGTATTCTATTTCAAAGATAGTTACATGCGTTACAGCTCTTACTCTTTGGGAGGAGGGCAAATACCTGCTTTCCGATCCCGTTTCCATGTATATGCCCGAGTGGGCAGACGTTAAAGTGAGAGAATGGTCTCCCGACGGAAATCACAAGATACATCCTCTTGAGCGTGAGATCACCATCAGAGATCTTTTCTGTATGACAAGCGGTCTTGACTATAACTGCGAAAGCGAACACATTATGGCGAAGCGCAAGGAAACTGAGCCTCATTGCCCTACTGTTGAAATAATACGCGCCCTTGCAAAGGATCCCATGAACGCTCAGCCTGGCCAAATATGGGGATACGGTCTTTCCCACGACGTTATCGGTGCCCTTGTTGAGATATGGGTAGGCGAGCCTCTCGGTGTTGTTGCAAAAAAGCGCATATTCGATCCCATCGGCCTCAAAAAGACGTCATACGGTCTTGATCCCGCATATCGCGATGAAATGGCCGTGCAATACTGCTTTAACGATGCAAAGAACTGTATTGAGAAAAACTGGACTCAGGATAACTGGGCAATATTCGGAGATGAATACCATTCAGGAGGAGCAGGTGTTGTTTCTACAATCAGCGAAATGGCCCTTCTTATGAAGGTCCTTGCGGCAAAGGGCAAGGTAGATGATAACACTTATATCATCTCTCCCCGCACCATTGATATGATGCGTGCTCCTCATCTGACAGAGGAAGAGGAAAAGGGACTTGAGTGGCCTCATCTTGCAGGCTACAGCTACGGTCTCGGCGTGCGCACAATGAAGGACCCCGCAAAGGGCGGCTCCACCTCCCCTGTGGGTGAATTCGGCTGGACGGGAGCTGCAGGCGGCTATGCAATGATAGACCCCGACAACGAGATCGCTGTGTTCTATGCCCATCATATGCTGAACAATCAGGAGCATTTCGTTGCCCCCAGAATCCGCAATATCGTTTATTCATGCATTAATAACTGACAAAAAGGCTTTTGCACAAAACAGTGCAAAAGCCTTTTTTCAATATTCTATTACTCTGTCCTCGCCAACGCCAAGACGGGTAAGATATATTTTTCTTGCCGCTTTATCGATAGTTACGATATCAATAGCGGTCTCCGAATCAGTTCCCTTAACTCTTTCGGGAGGATCGGTGTCGCGAACATCAGCTCCTGCTGTTGTTATAGTAACACACGGAATTCCAAGCGTTTCAGTGTCTATCTTATCTGCGTGGTTGTGTCCCTGAAAAACAGCAATTATCTCTCCTTTAGCTCCGGAATAATCAATGCTTACCGCGCTGCTTCGGAAATCCATATCACTTTTATGCGCCGTTTCACAAACGGTTTTTTCGTTATAGGCGGAAATTATATCATAGAAGACCTGCTTATCCTCAGCCTCATAGATATTATGCGTTCCGATAACGGCACTGTAGCCCTCAGGCATATCAAGAGCAACCGTGCTGAACCACTCAAGCTGCTCCTGTCCAAAGAGAGGATTATGGAAAAAGCTTCTGTATATATCCGTGGTAAACCCTTCCTCATCACCTTCAAAATCATTCCAGAAGGAATTCAGCATAATATATCTTGTTTTCGTTTTTGCATCATCAAGATAATAGTAGCTTCCGTCATTGCTGAACTTTTTATGAATATTGGCTCTCTGCCACTCAAAGTAAGTCTCAACTCTTTCCTTGTTATCAAGCTGATAGCGGTAATGCAAGAGCTCTCCATTTACTTTTTTCTGTCCCGTTGCCCCATCGTGGTTTCCTACCGTAAGCATAAGACTTTCCACGGGTATCGGCTCAAGAACAGAAAGAACCTTATCCATATTGGGCTTCAGGTCATCAAGCACGTAGCCTGAGGACTGGGTTGTGGAGTCTCCCGTTATCATAATATAGGGGATACCGCACGCCTGCATAACGCCTGAAGCTACTTTGCCAACGTTACAAATAAGCTCGTAATTATTCATACTTGGCTCAAAATGAATATCTGACGTATACGCAAATCTGACAAATCCGTCATCAGACACACGACCGATATCGTTGACACGCTGTATAGCGGACAACACCTCACCGTGCCACTCTTCCGGAATATACTGAATTTTTGACGGTGCCCATAATTCATAGCTGTCACAGGCAACCCATATTTCCTCGTTTACGGTAATAACAGGCTCAAGGGATTCCTCGTATGCATACGCCATTCTGATATATGCGACCTCATATGCATCATTAATAGTAAATGATATAAGGTTTCCCAGCTCATCATATTCTATATCGTCAGCGATCTTATCAAGATGCTCTTCCATACTGTACGCAGTAATTGAAAGAAGAAGCGAATATTCCGCATCATAGAATCTCAGATATATTCCTCCCGGAGTGACCTCGCCTACGTTTTCATTTCTGAAGGTTACCCCATCAAGCCTTACCGTGTCTCCAGTCTCTGCAGGGATAAATCCAATAGCCGATGCACCCTTGCACTCTGTGAGAATATCAGCTGAATTATATCTGTGATCCGCAATTATTCCTACCGTATTTCCTTCACTGTCAGCCGAGACAGGGATCATATTTGTAAATTCGCCCTTTTTCTCGGTTATTGTGACATACTCCCAAAGCTTTCCGTCAGGAAGAACGTATGCCCTGTCTGTATCCGTACATTCTTCAACGCTGTTTACATATATGGGCAGCTCCGATACTCTGCTGTAATCTATACTGTTTTGAGCCTCTGAGCTTATTCCGGCATCATCTTTGATCAATATTTTGCCACAACCGCAAAACGCGGTTAAAGCAACAAGTATTGCTACACATAATGCATTTGCTCTTAGTATTACAGTTTTCAAAGTGATCTCCTTGATTTATCTGTGTGAATTCTTTTTGTAATTCTGTCCCTTTTTAAGAGAGCTCGACGGTTTCTTGCTGCTTTTACGGTCTATGGTTTTATTAGCTCTGCTCTTCTGATCCTTTTTCTTATCAAAGGCGGACTTTTTCTGTCCACTGTTCTTCGGCCCATGCTGCTGGCGGCCGTTGGGAGTAACGAGGCAGTCCTTTGAATAACCTATAAGATCCTCACGTCCTGCCACCTTCAAGGCCTCTCTCACAAGGCTTCTGTTTTCGGGACGTCGATACTGCAAAAGCGCTCTCTGAAGCTGCTTTTCGCGGTAGTCCGTGGGGCAATAGACATCATTTCCGGAAAAGGGGTCGATACCGGTGTAGAACATAACCGTGGAGGCAGTTCCCGGTGTGGGATAATAGTCCTGCACCTGCTCGGGATTAAGACCTATCTTTTTTGTGTAAAGGGCAAGGTCCACGGCGTCGCAAAGGCGTGAGCCGGGATGGCTTGACATAAGATATGGAACCAGATACTGCTCAAGGCCCTCCTCATCGCAAAGGCGGAAGAACTTTTCGCGGAACTTATCGTATACCGCAATATCAGGCTTGCCCATACAGGAAAGCACGTGGGATGAGCAATGCTCGGGAGCCACCTTAAGCTGACCGCTGACGTGATCGCGGACAAGCTTTCTGAAAAAGCTGTCGTCGTGATCGGCAAGCATATAATCAAAGCGAATACCGCTTCTGATAAACACCTTCTTGATTCCGGGGATCTTTTCCACTTCTTTCAGAAGCTGTATATATTCGGAATGATCTGCCTCAAGATTCTTACAGGGAGTGGGAACGAGACAGCGCTTATTCTGACACACACCGCTCTCTATCTGCTTTTTGCAGGCAGGGGCGCGGAAGTTTGCCGTAGGTCCGCCGATATCGTGGATATAACCCTTGAAATCGGGGAGAGTGGCAATAAGCTTTGCCTCTTCAACAACGCTTTCGATGCTGCGGGAGCGCACGCTTCTTCCCTGATGGAAGGCAAGAGCGCAGAAATTACAGCCACCGAAGCATCCGCGGTTATGGGTGATGGAGAACTTGACCTCGGTGATAGCGGGAATACCGCCGTCCTTTTCGTACATAGGGTGGTAGGTGCGCTTGAAGGGGATATTATAGATGCGGTCAAGCTCCTCGCGCTCAAGGGGCGGCTGAGGAGGGTTTTGAACGAGCATCCTGTCTCCGTAGTATTCGACTATGGCTTTGCCGTTTTTTGCGTCGTTGTTTTTATACTGAACGGCAAAGGCGGCAGCATATTTTTTCTTGTCTGTTTTAAGATCGTCGTAATCGTAGCCTCGGGGCTCGCCGCTTTCCGTGGTGCCCTGAGCGCACTCGAAGTTTATCTTCTCTCCCGTTTTGCACAGATATGCAGTTCCGCGAACGTCGCGGATCTTTTTAACGGGAACGCCCTTGTCAAGAAGCTCCGCAATTCGAAGAATGGATCTTTCTCCCATTCCGTAGGAAAGGATATCTGCGCGGGAGTCTACAAGAACGCTCCTGCGCACCTTATCCGACCAGTAATCGTAATGGGCGAAGCGACGAAGAGACGCTTCGATACCGCCGATAACGATGGGAACGTCACCGTATGCCTCGCGGATACGGTTGCAGTATACGATAACTGCGCGGTCGGGTCTGTATCCCGCTTTTCCTCCGGGTGAATAATAGTCATTCGTTCTCTTTTTCTTTGCGGCGGTGTAATGGCATACCATGGAGTCGATGTTTCCTGCAGAAACGAGAAAGCCGAGACGGGGACGTCCAAACCTTTTCATACCCTCACAGCTCTTGTAATCGGGCTGAGGAAGCATTGCAACAACGTATCCCGCATCTTCAAGTGTACGGCAAATAAGTGCCGCTCCAAAGGACGGGTGATCCACATATGCATCTCCCGAAACGTATACGAAATCGGGAACGTCACGCCCGAGAGCGTGAACCTCCTCAGGCGTTACGGGCAAAAAATTCTTAGCAATTTCCATAATTTATCCTATAGAAGAATTACTACTTTTCTTGAAAGAAAAGTAGCAAAAGAACTTTAAAAATGGGTTTGTTATATTAACTGAGTGATTGCATAGCCGAAAGAAAAACCATTTTTTGAAGTTTTTTGCATTCTATTTAATCCCCAAACATCTCAAAAAACTCTTCTCTCGTCATGATCACGTTAACGGCTGACACAAAGGCGGGTGCTGTAAGTCCGGAGGGAAGTCCGAGGCGCTTTGCTGCCTCGTCGCGACGCTCGCTGCTTCCCTCACTTCCCGAAAATCCAAGAGTGAAGAGATCGGCTTTCGTGAGCTTTTCGCCCTTTTTCTCGGGGGATGAGTGTTTTTCTTTAAAATCGAAGAACATCCTTCTGAGAAGCTCTGCATCCATACCCTCAACGCCGAGAGTGCCTTCCTTTGAGCCCTGCTTTTTCCTTTTTTCCTTACCCTCGATCTTCGGAATATACAGATTGTATATCTTCTCGGGGGGCACGGCCCCTGCAAGATGGCCTCTTATAACCTTCCCGGCTCCATCGCTGTCTGTGAGCACGATAACTCCGTTTTGCGACAGCCTTTTTATAAGGGTAAGCTTTTCCTTTTTCTTGAAAACGCCGAAGCCGTCGGTGGTGATTATCTCGGCATCAAGAATGCTTGCAAGCTTTATTTTATCGTATTTGCCCTCAACGATAACGGGCATATCTATTTTTATCTTCCCGTTCATAGCTATCTCTGTCTCCTCTTTGCGGGGATAGTGCATATAAGGCGCTCAAGAGCTATGTAATCGAGAGTGGTGCTTTTCAGTTTCAAGTCTGCCTCACGGCAACGCGCGGCGGCGGCAATGAGCCTCTCGGGAGGAGAGCCTGCCACGGCCTGCATATAAAGTCCTGCGCGGTATTCGTGCATCTTAGTCTTTGCAACGATAGTCTTTTTGTCGGCCCCCTCTGCAACAAGGCAGGCAACGATCATCATATCGCAGATACATTTTGTAACGGAGGCAAGAACGCTGACTGCGCTTTCGCGGTGCATCTTATGTATATGAAGCACGCTCAGTGCTCGGCGGCGGTCGCCTTCGAGAACAGCGTTTGCAAGAGCAAAGCTGTCGTCCTCTGCGGTAACGGAGGAGATCTCAAGAACAACGTCTGCGTTGATCTCAGAGATCCCGTTTGCAAGGGAATATGCCGCCAGCTTATCAAGCTCGCCTGAAAGGATGAACATATTGTCCGTAGCCCTTGTAAGAAGAAGCTCTGCGGCATCGGGAGTTATTGTAAGGGAATCCTGAGAAAGTCTTCTCGCCATCCACTTTTTAAGCTCGGCGGGAGTCTCGCAGGAAAGATCAACCAATTTACATACGCTGTCAAATTTCTTAAACATCTGAGAAGGCTTTTTAGGCTTTCCCGGATCAAATCCCTCAGGGGGAGTAACTATAAGAAGGACTGTGCTTTCGGGATCGATGCTCTCTATTATTTCAATAAGCCTGTCAGTCTCCTCTGTGGTAAAGGAGGTAAGATCGGCATTGTACTGAACGTAGGTACGGTCTCCCATCATGGAAACTGCAAGGGTAGCTCCCTCAAGCTCGGAGAGCTTCGTATCCTTGTCTGCATTTATGATATAAGTATTCCATTCGGAAAGGTCTGCGTCATCACCTACGGTATGGGTACGTGCCCGTCCTGCATAGAATTTTTTAAGATATTCCTCGTCTCCGTAGAAAAGATAGGTGCCCGAAAGCCCGTTTTTTAATTCTTTTCTGAATTCAGCCTGAGTCACATTAAACCTCCTTTCCGTCGGTTAAATGAAAAATGAATAATGAAAAATGAAAAATTAATGAGGCTTTTTGCCGTAGCAAAAAGCTCCTTTTATTTATCTTTTGAGTTCTTTTACCTTAACTTCCATTTTCGTTCTCTGTGCGGTAAGTCCGCGAAGCTCAACGGCATATTCAAGCAGGAGTGTGCCGCCGTTCTCGGAAAGCTCATTTTCCACTCTTTTTCCGTAGGTGCACATATCGATATTACCAAAGGGAGTGGAGTAAACGCTGTACATTCTCTGCCCCTTTGAGATAACGAAGGACGATTCGATAGCGCCGCGGCGCTCTACCGTGATACAGTAAGGATCGGAAAGGTCAAATGATATGTAAGAGTAGCATCCCTCAACGCCCTCAATCGCAGTCTCCTCATAGGATAGAGTGAGTCGGCCCTCTTCAAGGTCAAGATATCCCTCGCTGAAGAGAGAATACTGATTATTCTCCCCGCCGATCTCCTTGAGAACTCGCTCGGGAGGAAGGTCACGTCTTACCGTGAAAAAACCTACTCCCGTCATATCGCACTGAGTGCTGGTCATTTCAACAAGCACTTCCTTGCCCCTGAGGGGAGAGGTACCTGTCTTTTCGTATTCTGTAATAGGTGTCATAATCAATTTTAAGGGCTGCTGCAAGCGCAGCAGCCCTTTCCTTTTTTTTAATTAAAGCTCAAAGCCGGGAAGCTCGCCGTCGGGAACGAAGTCGCCGCCGATACAGGGAGCGCCGTACTGCTTCTTATAGCCGGTTTCTGCAGGCTTTGCCCAGTATACGGCATTCTGAATTACCTTGATAACGTTCTCGTTATAGTAAACGGGGAACTCCTCGTGACCGGGCTGGAAGTAGAATACTCGACCGTAGCCGCGTCTCCAGCAGCAGCCGGAACGGAAAACGTATCCTGTTTCGAACCAACCGAGGAAAACGAGTTCATCAGGCTCGGGGATCTGGAAGGGCTCGGCATAGATCTCTTCAGCATCAAGCTTGAAGTGAGAGGGAAGACCCTTTGCGATGGGGTGGATGGGGTTGATGTTCCAGATGATCTCCTGCTTGTTGGCACCCCAAAGAAGATTACCCGTAGTTCCCACAACCTTCTGGAATACCTTAGAGTAATGAGCGGAGTGGAGGCAGATGAGACCCATACCCATGTATACTCTCTGCTTTACCTTCTCTGCGATCTCATCGGAAACCTCCCAGTGCGCCTGATGTGCCCACCAGATAAGAACGTCGGTGTTGTCAAGCACCTCGTCGGTAAGTCCGTGCTCGGGATCGTCAAGAACTGCAGTTCTGATCTCGAAATCGTCGCATCCGATAGCCTTAGCTATCTGACCGTGGATACCCTCGGGGTATATTGCGGCGATCTTTTCTTCTGATTTTTCGTGTCTGTACTCGTTCCAGACAGTTACTCTGATCTTGCTCATTGAAAATGCCCTTCTTTCGTGCATATTTTGATACTTTAATTATATCAAATGATTATTCTCTTTTCAATAGTTTTTATACATTCCCAATTACTAAAATAAATGTAAATTGTTTCTATCCTATCATTTTTTAAAGTAAGTATGATCGTAGTTTTGAATTAATATAAATCAAATTTCCCTATTCCGTTGACATTGGATTTTTACTATGATAAAATGTCCTCATGTTTTTTTAGTGAGGTATTCTGATATGACAAAATTTACGGATATTATTCCCGCTCCCAAGGGTTATTGGGCAAACGGTACCTACAACACTTTTGAAGCTTGTATCGGCACCTGCGAGTTCCCTAAGGAAGCTAAGTCCTTCGCGCGCTATCTCAATAAGATCCACGGCATCGACCTCTCCTTCTGCGACGGCGGCGCTATCACCGTAAAAAAGTGCGATTGCCTCTCCAAGGGCGAATACCGTCTTGAGATCGGCGAGGATATGGGCAAGATCACGATCAAGGTAGGCGACTATCTCGGCGCAGGCTATGCCTTTGCAACTCTTCTCCAGCTTTGCGAAAAGAGAGATGATAAAATGCTCCTTCCCTGCGGTACTGTTGTTGATAAGCCCGAATGCGCTTGGCGCGGCCTTCTTATCGACTGTGCACGCCGCAACCACTCTGTCGAGCTTCTCAAAAAGTATATCGATATGTGCCGCTTCTACAAGGTGAGATATCTCCACATACACTTTACCGATGACGAGAACTACACTCTCCCCTCAAAGGCATTCCCAAAGGTTACAACACCCTCAAACTGCTATACATACGAGGAGATCGCAGAGCTTGACCGCTACGCTCACGCAAACGGAATCTCCATCATCCCCGAGCTTGACACTCCCGGACATTCCACAACTATTCTCAACGCATACCCTGAGGTATTCGGCAAGGAAGGCATCATCAAGTTCACCGAGGGCGCTATTGAGGCTACAAAGACTCTCTACCGTGAGCTTTGCGAGCTCTTCCCCCACTCCGAGTATATCCACATCGGCGGCGACGAGTCCCGCCTCGGCTGGTGGCTCGAGGAGGAGTCTCTCAAGTATGGCGAGTCTGTCGGCATTACAAACAAGGACGAATGCTCAGAGATGACTCCCAACGAATACGTTATGCTCCGTTTCCTTGCTACCTTTATCAAAGAAATGGCTGACACCGTTACCGCTTGCGGCAAGAAGCCCTGCGTTTGGGAAGGCTTCCACAAGGTTACAAACGATATCGTTCCCAAGAACGTTACAGTTATGGTATTCGACTCCAGCTATCAGCTTGCTCCCTCTCTCTGCGAGGCAGGCTTTGAGGTAGTTAACTGCACCTGGTTCCCCCTCTACGTTGTTATTCCTTACTGGATCTACTCTCAGAAGGACTGCTTTGATTGGGACGTTAACTCCTTCGGAACCATCAACGAGCTTTCTCCCTATAAGAACGGAGTTATGCGCTTCGACGGCCTTCAGGGCGTCAAGGGCGGTCAGCTCTGCTCCTGGGGTGACGGTCTCAAATGCGAGTATAAAAACCCCGAGGACGGCCTCAGACAGGAGCTTTCCGATATTGCTGAGCGTCTTCCCGCTCTCTCCGAGAACACATGGAACCGCGAAAAGCGCCGCGATTACGGCGATTTCCTCCGAGTTATGAAGGAGCACGAGGCAAAGGTAAAGAAGCTTCTTGACTGATAACAGTAAGAGAAAATGCAGAAACTTTTTTGAAAAAAAGTTTCCGCACCTTCAAAAAACTTTTAAAAAAAGACGGCAAAATGAACAAACTCGTTTTGCCGTCTTTTTTGTTTTTCTTTTTTAAGTTTTTTAGGAGTGCAGATGACTTTTTACAAAAAAGTTATCTGCAACTATTAATCATCCCTGAAGTGCCTTGGTTATCTCAGGTCGCACGCTTGCGGCGGTGAACTGGATAAAGGGATTCGAATCGAGATTGAAGGTCTCGGGCATATTCATTCCCGAATATTTCCACACGTAATATCTCATACCCGAGTCTGCGTAATAGTCGTACACCCAGCGGTAGCGCTCTTCATAGGTTACGCGCTGCTCCTCTGTGCCGTTCTTATAGGAGCCAACGTAGGTTGCGCCAAGCCCCAAAAGCTCAAAGGTGCAAAGGAGCTGATAAAGCTTTTCCGTACGTACCTCTCCGCCTGCAGTCTTATCGGGATCAAATTCCTCTATGGCAGAAAGGATAAGACCTCTCATATACTCATAGTTTTCTGCAATATACTCAAAGCTTACAAAATCAAAGGCTCTGTTATACGCGCCTGCAAAGCAGTAGCTTTCCGTACTTCCAAGCTCGCATCCCGCAAGGTCACCCGCCTCCTCGTACATCTGCATAAACTCGTATATATACTCCCAGCCCTCGCCGTATACCATATACATATAGTTCTTGATATGCTGATCGTATTCCTCAAAGGTCAGAGAAGGATCAAAGAGCACCTGAGACATAAGATAGGCCTTCATTGCCTCGAAGGTATATCCGGGAGTATAGTTGTGGCCCTCATAGATCATTCCCGTAATGCCGTGCTCATAAAGCCAGACAAAATCATAATATATATTATAGATATTGGGAATATCGTATATCCACCAGTTGTTGGTCTCGGGATAGCACCACTGCCAAAGCTCCGCACCCGTCTGCTGACAGAGAGCATACATGGTATCAACAAAATCACCGTATTCCTTATTGGACATATTATAAAGTCCGTTTCCTGCACATTCCTCACTGCCGAGAGCGTGAT
The DNA here is from genome assembly GCA_017416205.1 of Clostridia bacterium. Taxonomy (GTDB): domain Bacteria; phylum Bacillota; class Clostridia; order Oscillospirales; family CAG-272; genus Avispirillum. The sequence continues at coordinate 25,966 of JAFQDC010000093.1, forward strand.
TTCCGCAGCACAATCCGCCAAGAACGATTATAAGGTTTCCGTCGGGAACAGTTGCAACGGGAGCCTTCTTTTCATACATAAGAGTATAAAGCTTGATTCCGGGATAATAAGCCTGAATGTCTCGGGCTCCGCGATTTACAAGCTCAAAATAAATATCAACGTAGCTTGTCTTTTTTGCGGCGGCTCTGCAGTTGCGGCACTGACACCAAAGTACGTTATCACAGGGGGAGAAGGAGAAGAAATGCTGTCCATCCTCATAGCTGAAGGGGTAATTACCGCCCTCAAGCACCATTTCCATAGTTTCGAGAAGGCCCGTGAAGAGAAGATTATATTGATCATCACTTGTAGCGCAGGGCTCCCACGTGGTTTCGTCCACTACCTCACCGGACTGAAGCTTTGCATAATATCTCTCGCCTATAGTTCCGAAGCTCTCATCGGGCATAGTTCCCGTTGCCATCTGATGATAATGATTGAATGAGTGGATAGAACGGTATACAGGTCCCACATAGTTTCCGAGATAAGTAATGGGAACCTTTTCAACGGCAGGATTATATCCCTGAAGTCCGTTCATTCCGCGTGGGAGAGAAAGCTGCTCGCGGTAGCCCGCATTATGGTTAAATGTGGTCTTTGTCCATCTGAAGCGGTATCCGGGAACAAATGTGCGAGAAAGGCCTTCCTCGAGGTCAACTGCTCTCTGCTTATAGCTGAAGGTCCAGTAGATATTAACAAATCCAAATCCGAGATAGTCCTCGATTATCTCATATGCCGCGTACATATTACCGCGGTCGGTTCCGTAGATGTGAAGATCTCCGTCTGTCACCTCGTACTTATATCCCTCAACTCCAAGCTCCTGACCAAGCTCGCTCTTTTTGTCCACGTCGTAAAAATATATTGCGTGCTCGCGGGACTGTGTTCCGATCTCAATGGTGAGGCCCACGTCCGTAGCCTTTTTTATATACTCAAAAAGAAGCTCTGCTGCAAAGTATATGTTATCGTCGTAGCTCGTATCGGCAGGAAGAACGATGGAATACTCCTCGATGCTGTTACCACCGATGGTGAGAGATTGGATCTGCTGCCCGTTTTCATAATCTGCAGACGTCTTTGTACCTGAAAGAACAAGCTTAAAAGAATAAGAGTCCTTTGCAGATAGAGCTCCGTCTGCATCAAAGTCAGCGGCATCCGTATTCACGTCATAACCGTCAAGACCTGCCACCGTTGCCTTCAGGGAAAGGGCATCCTTTCCGTCTACGCTTTCGTCTCCGTTGGCATCGCCGAGAACATAGGTCTTGTCTGCCAGAATACCGTGGTGAATATTGAAATTGTCATCATCCATATGCTCAGGGCTATAAACAGGATTTCCCGCAAACACAGTTACCGCACCTGATAGGACCATTATCAATGCCAGCGCAAGCGCTGTAAGTTTTTTCATTGTATTCTCCTTTCAAAAGCAAGATGTGCCCGATATATATCGGGCACATTTAAAGTCACTCAAACTATTTTTTACTATATAGCTTCAAATATCCCGAAGGGATTACTCTGCCTCTTTTCCGAGAAGAGCGACAACAGATGCTCTGCGGCTTCCGCCGGGGAAGAAGTAGTATGCAGGATTCTGACGGTCAAGATCGATGTTTTCAGGTCTGTTCTGGTCATACTCAGTATAAGAGCTTGTAGTCATACCGGTGCTCTTATAGTAAGAATAGAACGCATCGAATCTTTCCTGATATTCGGCTCTCTCTTCATCTGTGCCGTTTGCGTAGTTATCAAGGTAAGTAGCGCCAAGGCCAAGGATCTCGAAGCAGTAGAAGAGATTGTCGAGCTTTCTTTCGCGATAGCCTGCATTTGTTGTATGAGATGCATCGTTTGCTTCGATAGCCGCAAGGAGAAGATCTCTCATCTCCTCGTAATTCTCGTTGATGTATGTGATGGAAACAAAGTCATACGCTCTGTCGTAGTTACCGATGAAGCAGTAAGGAACGTCGCCGCCGGTCTCAGTACCGCAGAGGTCGCCTGCCTCCTCGTACATCATAATAAACTCGTAGATATATTCATATCCGCGGCCGTATACCATGTAGAGGTAATCCTTGATAAGCTCGTTATACTCGTCAAGAGTAATGGATGTATCGAGCATCAGCTTGGAAGCAAGGTAAGCCTTCAGGTTCTCGAAGAGATATCCGCGTCCGCCGCTTCCCTCGTAGAACATACCGTCAACGCCGTGCTCGTTGAGCCAGATCATATCGTAGTATATTGTATAGATATTGGGAATGTCGAAGAGATAGAAGAAATGGGTCTCAGGATAGTACCAGAACCAGATCTCAGCGCCTGTCTCTTTGCAAAGACCGTCCCAGTTATCGATGATATCCTCAAACACATTGTTGTTGTGCTCAAAGAATGTGTTACCGATACAGTCACCGCTTCCGAGATGATGGTTTGCGCAGTTAAAGCCGGAAAGAACGATAACAAGATTCTCATCGGGAAGAACGTTTGTAGGCATTTCTCTTGTATAGATCCAGGTGAACACCTCAAGCCCGGGATAGTACTCCTGAATATCATGTGTACCGCGGTTTGCAAGCTCAAGATATACGCCTGTGTATGTCTTTGTCTTTGCAGCGTTTCTGCAGTTACGGCAAGAGCACCACTGATCGTTATCGTTTGCAGAGAAGGAATAACAGTTTGTATCATCCTGATACTTGATGGGATAGCCTCTTGCCTCGATCATTCTGATCGTATCAAGGAAGCCCTCGAAAAGAATATCGTAGTCCTTCTGAAGTGTTGCACAGGGCTCCCATTTTGTTTCGTCCTTTACCTCACCGGAATGGAGCTTTGCATAATATCTCTCCTCAAGAGTAAGTGTGCCGTCATCCGCAGGCATTGTACCTGTACCCATCTGCCAATAGTAAGCATAGGAGTGGATATTGTTGAAAACAGGACCTACGAAATCACCGTAGTACTCAACGCTTCTCTTCTCGTTCTTGTAGTTATAGCTCTGAGCACCGTTAAGTCTTCTTGCGAGATATCCGCTCTCACGGTTGCCTGCGGGGAATGTAGACTTTGTATGTCTGAATCTGTAAGGGGGAATGAGAGTTCTGTCGGTACCCTCGGGAATATCTACGCTTCTCTGCTTATATACAAAGGTATCGGAAGCTATAACGAATCCGTAGCCGAGATAGTCCTCGATGATCTCATATGCAGCATACATACAACCGCGGTGAGTACCGTAGATATGAAGGTTTCCGTCAACCACCTTATATGTATATCCCTCGTGACCGAGAGCCGCACCCTCTTCACTGTCATCGGAAAGAGTGTGGAGGTAGATACCGTATTCACCTGCCTCGCTTTCTCTTACGATATCAAGAGCAACGCCTGTAGAGTCCTTGATATACTCATAAAGAAGCTCTGTTGCGAAGTAGAGGTTTGAATCGTACACAGCATCCTCGGGAATTACGAGCGCAAACTCAGAAACGGAAACACCGCCGATAGTCAGACTGTAGATCTGATGGCCGTTTTCAAAATCCTTTGAGGACTTTGAGCCGGAAAGAATCGTCTTAAGTGAGTAAGAGTCCTTTGCGGAGCAGCTGCCGTCTGCATCAAAGTCGCAGGCATCAATGTTCAACTCATAGCCTGTAACACCTGCAACGGAAGCCTTTACGGAAAGAGAGTCCTTACCGTCAACGCCGCCGTCTCCGTTTGCGTCACCCATAACGTAGGTCTCGTCTCTCATAATATTCTGTGTGAGAGACATATTATCCTCATCGAGGGTCTCGGGATTGTACTGAGCGCCGAATGCTTCTATAGCGAGAGCTGAGAAAAGCATATACGCACAAAGAATTAAGGAAATCAGCTTTTTCATTTTTCGATCCTTTCTTTATTTGAACGAAATTATAACTGTATGTATTAATTTTACCATATTATTTTTATATTTTCTATTGTAAAATCATTCCATTATATGTTAAAATCATACATAAGAGGTGATGAGTATGACTTATGAGGTATATTCCTCAGAAATGATGCCCCGAGTGTCCATAATAAGCCTTGGGTGTGCCAGGGACATAGACTCCACAAGAAGCGGTCCCTTGCGTAGAAATGTGTTTGTTGTCCATTACTGCATATCGGGTCACGGCTACTTTCTCGATAACCGCGTGGACGCAGGTCAGGGCTTTGTTTTTCTGCCGGGACAGATCGTTGAATATCACCCGTCAAAAAGTGATCCGTGGGCCTATTACTGGATAATAATTGACACGGACGAGCCCCAGTATTTTCTGAACATATTCAACCCCGACCCAAGCACCGGTATATTTTCATACAACTTTGTTGACATTGTGGAGGAGCAGTTCCGGATCCTTGAAAGAAGCCGCAATTTCTACGTTTCCCCTGTAAACAGCCTTGCCGTATTTTTCGATTTTCTCAGAAGGCACGCCACAAACGAGACCGGCGCTACCCGCGCCCGCGACTACGCAAAGGCCGCAAAAAACTATATAGATACAAATTACCATCTACACCCCTCCATATGCGAGCTTGCAAAGCAGCTGAACATCAGCCAGTCTTACCTCTACCGCGTTTTTTTTGAGGAATACGGAATATCTCCAAAAGAGTATCTGAACCGTTTCTGCCTTGAGCAGGCAAAAAGCCTGCTTCGTCACAGCGACCTTAATGTTTCCCAAATCGCGGCATCGGTTGGCTACAACGACGTTCTTGCCTTTTCTTCCTTCTTTTCGAAAAAGCAGGGAAAAAGCCCGACGGCATACAGAAAGGAAAAACTGCAGAAAGCGGAAAAAAATATGTAAAAAAAGTTCCAATAGCGCATCTGTTTTTACATTTCTTTCCCTGAAAGCCTCCGTTTTCCATTATCATAAAATGACGCTGCCGGCAAAAAATAATAAAAACTGTTGATTTTAGGATATATGAGTGATATAATCAAAACAGTAAAATATTGAAAGGAAGTATAAACCAATGAACAATAAAGTACTTGTAGAAACAAGCGCACGTCACGTGCATCTTTCCGCTGAGCATATCGAGATCCTCTTCGGTGAGGGCGCAACACTTACTCACAAGAAGGACCTGAGCCAGCCCGGCCAGTTCGCTTGCGAGGAGAGAGTTACTCTCGTAGGCCCCAAGAAGTCTATTGCTAACGTTATCATCCTCGGACCTGCACGTCCCGCAACACAGGTTGAGGTTTCCTTTACAGATGCAAGAACTCTCGGCGTTTCCGCTCCCGTTCGTGAAAGCGGAGATGTTGCCGGCAGCGCTCCCTGCAAGATCGTAGGACCCTGCGGCGAGGTTGAGATCTCCGAGGGCGTTATCGTTGCTAAGCGTCACATCCACTTCACTCCCGAAGAGGCTGAGGCTGCAGGCGTAGCTGATAAGGAGATCGTTTCCGTTAAGATCGACAGCGCTGACAGAAGCACTGTATTCGGCGACGTTGTTGTTCGTGTTAGCCCTAAGTTTGCAGGCGCTATGCACATCGATACTGACGAGGCTAACGCTGCTTGCGCATTCGGTCTTTGCTACGGCGAGATCATTAAGTAATATTCGCATAAAAACTACATAAAATAAAGGAGCTATTGCAACGCAACAGCTCCTTTATTGATAAGAAAGGCGGCATCGCAGAAACTTTTTTGAAGAAAAGTTTCCGCACCTTCAAAAAACTTTATAAAAGGATTATCTTGTTTGAAGTTTTTTGGGAGTGCCCGCGGACATTGAGCTTGCTTTAATTGTTTGTGAGTGTGTCCGCTCTGCCTTCACGCCCCGCGCGAAGGCTTGAGTTTAACTTTTATTCACAAAAAAGTCCTTTGCGTTATACTAATATATATGTTCAAATACAATTATCCCGTATGGCAAAGTGACGTTCTTAATATTGACGGTGTAGGCCACGCTTTTTCAACAAGGGAGGGCGGTATCAGCGAGATCCCTCATCTTGCATCTATGAACACAGGCTTTCTCAGAGGGGATGACGACGATACCGTTCGCGAGAATATCCGTCTTCTTTGCACCTTTGCCGGCATATCGGAAAATGTTATCGGAACACCTCAGATCCATTCCGCAGATATCAGGACCGTGGGAGCCGAAAACGTAGGCGAGGGAATAACCAAGGACGTTCCCTTCCCCTGCGACGGATTTGTGACAGACTGCGCGGGAATATCTCTTATAGTGAGAGTTGCAGACTGTGCGCCCGTTCTCCTTTGCGGACAGAGGGAGGACGGCTCACCGGTGATCGGCGCCGTTCACGCAGGCTGGCGAGGAGCAGCCGCGGGCATTGCGCCAAAGGCTGCTAAAATGCTTTTTGATATGGGAGCAGTAAGAGTGTTTGCCGCAATCGGACCTTGTATAAAGCCCTGCTGCTATCAGGTAGGAGAGGACCTTTTCGAAAGTGTAAAGGACCTTCAGGGTGCAGACTTTGCTGCCCGCCACGTAAAGGAGCGGGACGGCTCTCTTTATGCCGATATTGCGGGGATAAGCTGTGAGCTTCTCCTTTCAGCCGGTGTTGAAAGGGTGGACGTTCTCTCAGAGTGCACCGCCTGTCACCCCGAGCTGTACCACTCCCACAGAGTGACAAAGGGTGTACGCGGCACCATGGGCGCGGTCATCGGAATAAAATGAATAATGAAAAATGAAAAATTAAAAATGAAGAATTTTTGTTGAAATCCGCCTCGGGCGGATTTCTTCGTTTTTATTTACCTTTTAGATTACGGATTATGGGGAATATCGAATATTATTCTGTATGGCGGGGGTTTATCTCCCGCCGTATTATTAAATCATATCTATTGCATCGGCGGCAGCAAGCCACCGCCCTACAGTAATAGAATTTTATCCTACCCTCAACCCCAAATTTGCTAAAAAAAGCAGACTTCCGTCTCAAGACGGAAGTCCACCATAATTATTCATTATTCATTTTTAATTTTTCATTTGCAAAATTGCATCGCAATTTTGCATTACACGTCCGCCTGAGCGGCGTACTGTGCGGCAAAGCGGGAAACAAATTCCTTTCTTTCAGCAAGGTTATCGCCCATAAGAACGTCCAAAATGCGTTCTGTCTCCGCGGCGTCTGCAGCAGTCACGCGGATAAGCCTTCGGGATGCAGGATTCATAGTTGTTTTCCACATCATTTCCGGTTCGTTCTCACCAAGTCCCTTTGAACGCTGAAGCACGTACTTCGTGTTCCCCAGCTTTTCGAGGATATCAGCCTTTTCCTGTTCGTTATAGGCAAAATAGGTATCATCCTTGGTAGTGATCTCAAAGAGGGGAGATTCTGCGATATACACCCGCCCTTCCTTGATAAGCGTTGGAAGCAATCTGTTAAACATCGTGAGAAGCGTTGTGCGGATATGAAATCCGTCCTCGTCTGCATCGGTACAGATTATTATCTTTGACCAGCGGAGAGAGTTTATATCAAAGGGCAAAAAATCTCCCTTTACCTTTGCCTTTATCTCAACGCCGCAGCCGATAACACGGAGAAGGTCTACAATGATATCACTCTTGAATATCTTTTCGTAGGTGCTCTTCTGGCAGTTAAGGGTCTTTCCGCGAACGGGAATGATAGCCTGAAACTCAGCGTCGCGGCCAAGCTTACAGGATGTCATAGCAGAGTCACCCTCTACGATATAGAGCTCACGCTTCTCGGGGTCCTTTGAGCGGCAGGGCACGAACTTTTCAACACGGCTTGCAACGTCGGTGGAGGCGGTCAGTTTCTTTTTGATATTAAGACGGGTGGTCTCCGCAGTTTCGCGGCTACGCTTATTGACAAGGACCTGAGAAATAAACTTATCTGTCTCAACAGGGTTTTCCGCAAAATATATCTCAAGCTGCTCCTTCATAAAGTCAGTCAGCGCCTGAGCTATAAACGTATTTGTAATAGACTTCTTCGTCTGGTTTTCGTATGACGTCTGTGTGGAGAAGGAATTTGTAACAAGAACAAGGCAGTCCTCAATATCCGCAAAGGTTATCTTTGACTCGTTCTTATTATATTTACCCGCCGCCTTCAGCTTCTTATCTACGGAATAGACAAAAGCGTTCTTCACAGCTCTCTCGGGAGAGCCGCCGTGCTCAAGAAAGCTTGAGTTATGGTAATACTCGAGAACGTTCACCGTATTGGATACACAGAAGGACACCTCTGCCATAAGCTTATATTCAGGCTTATCCTCACGGTCGCGGCCAACAGTCTCGCCCATTTTCCATAGGACAGGCTGAGTCATTGCAGTCTCACCTGCAAGGCGGGCAACGTAATCGGAAATGCCGTTGGGATAAAGAAATTCCTGCTCATAAAAGCTTCCGTCAGCGTTCTCATATTTAAGCATAAACCTGAGACCTGCGTTTACCACAGCCTGCTTTTCAAGAACGTCGCAGAAATACTCTCTCGGAATATTAATAGCGGTAAACACCTCAAGGTCGGGGCGCCAATAGGTAACAGTACCTGTTCTGCGCTCCTTTTTGTCGAGAGGACGAACCTCCAGCTCACTTACGGGAGAGCCCTTTTTGAAGGACATATGAGATTCCTGCTCTCCGTTAAAGGAGAACACCTCAAAGAACTCCGATGAATACTGAGTCGCACAGGCACCGAGACCGTTAAGGCCAAGAGAGAACTCATAAGCTCCGCCGCCCTGATTGTTATTATACTTACCGCCTGCATAAAGCTCGCAGTAGATAAGCTCCCAGTTATAGCACTTATACTTTTCGTTATATCCCATAGGAACGCCGCGGCCGCGGTCGTCCACCTCTATGGAATGGTCCTTATAATAGGTAACGGTAATGGTGCTGCCGTATCCCTCGCGTGCCTCATCAACAGAGTTTGAAAGTATTTCAAAGAAGGAGTGCTCGCAGCCCTCGATACCGTCGGAGCCAAAAATAACTCCCGGGCGCTTTCTTACTCGGTCGGCGCCTTCCAGCTTTTCTATGGACTGATCGTCGTACTGTTGCGTTTCTTTCTTTTTAGCCATTCTTTGTTTTTTCCTTTAATTTTAATTACCAGGAGTATTTGGAAACGTTTCCGTCAGAATCAACGAGAAGATATCCGCAAAGAGAATATCTCTCCTGCTCTTCAATATACCAGGAAACACGGATCTTATAGTATTCTTTTCCGTTATCGGTCATCATTCCGTCATAAGAAAAAGCATACTTATAACCGATATCGGGATCTGTATCTCCAAGCCAGTTACGTGCGACGGTGAGAGCTTCATCAGAATTTGATACAACACCACCCTTTGTCGTATCACCCTCTGTTATATCAGCGGCGGTAGTGTCATTATCTTCCTTCTTTGTTGTATCGTCAGCGGGGGGCGCTGTTACGTCTTCAAATCCGTCGGGACTCGTTACAGGGATAGTCGTATCGGAAGTTGTGTCACCGTTTGACACAATTTTGGGGGTACACGCACAAAGGAGCGCCGCAAGCGCAAGGAGCATAGCAATAATACTGATCTTTTTCATAGTACTATTTCCTTTTCAATATTCTTATTTTCTCTGATTTGCAAGACCCTTATTGAGCTTTGCAAGGTCAGCTGATGTTGTAAGGCTTTCCATATTGTATATGAGAAGCACGTCCTCTATACCCTTTTCAAGGCAAAGACCGATAGTATCGGGAGCGCTTGTACGAAGGTCGAGAAGGATAAGGTTAAAGTGACGGGCAAGGAAGGGAGCAAGACTGTCTGAGAAGGAATCGCGGAGAAGGACTATGGTCTCGCGCTCCTTGCCATCTGTTTCCATTGTTACTTCAACGTAGCTGTTGTTGTTTCCGCCGAGGAAGGATGCGTATTTATCCTTTCCATCGAGCATCTCACGAACATAGCAGCCCTTGAAAACTGCGTATGTCTTGCCGTTTTCCTTAATATACTCACAATCCTCATACTTATATGCGGGATTTTCTATTCTGAGAGTAAGATTCTCATCGCCCTCCCAACGGAAGTACTCGATAGAATCGGGATCGGTCCACTTAACTCCGGCGCTTGACCAGGTGGTTCCGAAGAATTCCTCGCTTGCAACCTCGATATCGAAATCGGAAAGCTTATAGGGAGTGATGCCCATAGACTCTGCGATCTCGCAGTATGCGTAATATGCACCGAGGCTTCTCCAGTGGTGGTCGGTCATATAATAAAGCTCCTCGCCCTCTGCCTCGATCTCTGAAAGAGCGGCACGAAGGTCGATATAATCAATACCCTCCTCCTTGCACTTTTCGCTGAGGATATTGAAGATTCGGTCGGAATAATAGGAGCCGTAAAGCTCGGGGAGCTTTTCGGTTGCAACGTCCATCTTTCTGCCTGCAAAAGCTGTAGTGCAGTTAAGCCCGTTTGCCTCTGCGATCTCAATAAACTTAGCGGCAGAGGAAAGGTTAGTATCAAGAGTGCCCTCATCGGGATAGTCGAAGCGGGCGATAAGATAATCGTCCTTACCTACGATGATATCGTTATTCTGTCCCTTAAGCTGAACTGTTTCTGAAAGTCCCTTAAGACCTACGAAAAAGTTTCTGCAGGGGAACTGGTCTGCCATATAAGTGCCAACGTCCTCTGTAAAGCCGCCGTGGAGGAAACCGTCAAGGGTAAACTCAGGGAAGGTGGCAAGAACGCGGTTTTCATCTACGGATTTTTCCTTATCGGGAAGCACCCAGAAGAGGATAGCAAAGGAGAAAATGAATCCGAGAGTCAGGATAGTAACAAGCCAGTTTTCAAAGCGGCTCTCCTTGGAACGGGAAAGCTGAAGCTCCATATATTCAGCGGAAATATCGTCTGCTGATTTGATCTTTTCTTTAGCCATTTTACATTTTTCTCCTTTCGGTTAAAATCTGAAGTAGAGGAAGGGATTGTAGGAGGAGTCTACAAGATATGCGGTGCAGATCACCATCATAAGAAGACATCCCACTGCAATTACTATACGGGCAGGCTTGCCTGTGGTATAGAACTTATAGTAAAGCTTTTTGGGAAGAGGTGTGGATGCGATAGCAAGGATCGCAAGGAAAGGAAGTGATCGAACAAGGTCAAAGGTCGCTCCCGCCTCTGTAAAGCCAACGGTTCCCACACCAAACATATATCCGAGATGTATCATACCTGCGTGGAGGTCCTCAAATACGAAGAGGAGCCAACCGAAGAGCACGACGATGAGGGTATAAATATGTGAAACCGCTGCGGGAAGCTTTTTGAGTATCTTGAGAAGGAACGTCTTCTCGATAAGAAGAAGGATACAGTAATACACTCCCCAAAGAACGTAGTTCCAGCTTGCGCCGTGCCAGAGACCGGTGAGAAGCCATACTACGATGATATTGCGGTATATCTTCCACTTAGTCACACGGTTACCGCCAAGGGGTATGTAAACGTATTCGCGGAACCAGGTTCCCATGGAGATGTGCCAGCGGCGCCAGAATTCCGTAACGCTCTTTGAAATATAAGGATAAAAGAAGTTTTCCTTGAATGTGAAGCCCAGCATCTTTCCGAGACCGATAGCCATATCGGAATAACCGGAGAAGTCAAAATAAAGCTGGAATGAATAGAAGATGATTCCGAGCCATGCACCTGCAACGGTGGCATCGGTGGCAGTTCCTGCACGGAAAGCATCCCACAGCTCACCTGCGCAGTTTGCAAGAAGGATCTTCTTTGCAAAGCCGCAAACGAAGGTGCGCATACCGGAGGCAAACATATCAATGTTATGGGGACGCTTACGGAGCTGGTCGTCAACGTCCTGATAACGGACGATAGGACCTGCAATAAGCTGAGGGAACAGGGTAACGTATGCGCCGAAGGATGCAATGTTCTTCTGCACCTTAGCCGTACCCATATAAATATCCAGAGTATAGGACATTGTCTGGAATGTATAGAAGGAGATACCTATGGGAAGCTCAACGTCTGCAAGGGTGGGTATCTGCTGCAGGAAATCAAGGGGGATGAGCTGAAGATTCTCAACGATGAAGGTATAATACTTAAAGAAGCACAGAATACCAAGGTTTACGATAACGCTGACAAGCATTGCCGCCGTGGCTTTCTTCTTATTTGTTTCTCTGTATTTGCCTACAAAATATCCGCAGGTGTAATCCAGACAAATGGAAAACAGCATGATGAATATATATACGGGCTCGCCCCAGCCGTAAAATGCAAGGCTGACGATGAGAAGCACGAAATTCCTGAGGAAATTGGGGACAAGATAATAAATAAGTATCGTCGCCGCAAAGAAGAGAAACAGGAATTCAAGGGATGAGAATACCATGGGAGACTCCTTTTTTGATCTTTCTCGGATAAGCTAAACTTAACCAATTAACATTATATCACAAGATTGTGAACAAATAAAGAGGATTTTTCGCTCCCTAATGGAATTAACATAGATTTAAAGGATCACATAACGGAGACAATCACGTCATTTAGAAAGGCTGCTGCATATGAATGCAACAGCCCATATCTGATTCTTTGTTTTTTGTTTAGTGTAAAACTTTTCGCCTTACAAAAGCTCCTCGTTATAGCCTGCTCTCTCGCCACCGATAAACTTCGGGCGGGTGCGGGCCGCAGCTACAAGTGCTTCGCCCACAGTTTTCTGAGAAAGGCGAAGAGGCACGGCAACCTCACGAAGGTGCATACCAATAAGAGTAAGGCCGATATCAAGACCTGCATCAGCGCGGATCTTTTCGATAACTACGGGGTCGCAGGCCTCTCTGTATGCCGCAGTTGCAAAGGAGCCGCCTGCCTTTGGCTTTGGCACTACGTTTACCTCATCGGCAAAGGGAACGGCCGCGCGCTCCACGACGATCGCACGATTCAGATGCTCACAGCACTGAGCGGCAATATAGATCCCGAGAGGCTCAAAAACACTCTTGAGTCCACGGTAAAGGGCGTCTGCCGCCTCGGGAACGCTTGCGGTTCCGATCTTTGATCCGCAAACCTCGCTTGTTGAGCAGCCGACAACCACGATATTACCTTTTTTAAGCTTTGCCGCTGATGCAAGCTCTCTTGCAAGGGCCGCCGCTTCATTTTCTATCTGAGTATACATATTTATCTTCCTTTCTCTTCCGGGGGAGCTACGCTGATCTCTTTGCCAAGAGGCAAAGAATAGATATAGACCTCATCTATAGTCTTTCCAAGCATCCTCTCGCATATCTCCTTATAGAGGAGAAGCTGGCGGGAATGCCTTGAAAGAAGCTTTTTTCTTGCAAGGTCCTCGTTTTCAAGCTCTTCTTTCGTAAGCCTGTCCGTCTTATAGTCAAGAAGAACGCACCTTCCCTCGCTGTCTGTAAATATACAGTCAACAACGCCCTGCACCGTAAGGCAGGTTCCGTCAGCCAAAAGCTTTGCTTTAAGCTCTTTATCCGTTGTGAAATCTGCTGCAGGCAAAAGAGTATTGAATCGCCTCTCGCGCATAATATCCTTGCAGGAAAGTATCCTCTTCATCATCCCGCTTTTTCTGAAAAGCTCAATTTCAGAAAGGCGCACAAGGTCTGCATCCTCCTTTGATATGAATCGCTTTGAAACAAGGCGACAAAGCTCCGCCTCCACACCCGCTTCAAAAAGATTCTTATAATCGCAAAACTGCATAAACAGGTGGGTAGCAGTACCCAGAGCCGCGCCGTCCTTCTTTTCTGACGAAAGAAAAGCGGGGACGGGAGCGCTTTCAGGCATATACACGGTATAGGGCGCGTCGATATAGGAGCTTTCCTCCTCATCACGGCCGAGAATATCCGGCTTCAGCACGGATACCGTCAGCTTTGCGGGGATATTCCAAAGATACTCCTTATCGTAGGAGAAATCAAGGGCTTTTTCAAAAAAGGCTGAAAGATCATCACTTTTTTTATCCTTATCTCCATTCGCGGCAAAGGAACATGGCACGATATCCTCGGCATTTTTATAAGCAAAGCACTTTCCCTCACCCTCTGCCTGCAGGCTGTCGATGATCCAGTCAAGATACGACGGCGTGGAAAGCAGAGAATATGAATTTTGGAAAAGCTCAGATTTTTTCGATCCCTCCGCAAGTCGCTTCATAGGATCCTTATGTCGGCAGGTGACGATAAGGCGCTCTCGCGCTCTTGTCATTGCAACGTAGAGAACTCTTGCCTCTTCGTTTATGTTGGTATATTTTATGCCGTACACAAGAGAAGCTCTGAGGGGAGTATCACATCTCACAAGTCCCTTTGAATCATAAAGCTTCATTGCCACTCTGCCCTGTCTGTCCATCAGGAATTTTTCTCTGGCATCGCTTTCGTTAAATTTCTTCTGAGTATCGCAAAGGAAGCATATGGGATATTCCAGACCCTTTGAGCGGTGGATGGTGAGAATAGTGACGCTGTCGGGATCGGCAAAGGTCTTTGAGGAGTCCTTTTTCTCGATCACGCTGTTCAAATGAAGAATAAGATCGTGGAGAGAGCCGCCCTGACCTGCCACCCTTGCGGCGTGCTCGGAAAGGATCTTCAGGCTTCTTGCAACGTCCTTATTCGTTCTCACACCGTCTCCGCCGTAGGTGCGAAGAGAGGTATCGGAAACGATAAGCCGCATAACCTCATCACAGTAAAGCTCACGGGCATAGTCTCTCCATTTATCCACGGTATTTTTAAATGCCTTGCACTTTTCACGGAGTTCTGCATCCTGTCCGCCCTCGGAATAAGAGATAAGAGAATACCAAAGGGGCACCTGGGTGCTTTCTCTCATATTAACAAGATCGTTGAGAGTAAAGCCGAAAAGGGGGCTTTTCATTGCTCCCGCGAGATAAATGTCTCTGAGAGGATTATCTGCCACGTTGAGAAGACAAAGAACGAGAAGCACTTCTCCGTAGGAGAAGAAATCCTCGGTTGCCGAGTTGTTTGCGAGGATACCCAGCTTTGCAAGAGCTCTCACGTAATCGTCGGCCTTGGTGCCGCTTCTGAGAAGAATGGCAATATCTCCGGGGCGAACCTTAGAGCCGTCGTTCAATTTATCATTTGCCAATATCTCGCTTATACGGGCGGCAGTATATTCGGCCTCAGACGGAAGGGGCTCACCCTCGCTGTCTTGAGTTTTGCAAAGTATGACCTCGCAGATATTTTGGCTGTCACCGCCCACCTTTGAGCAAACCAGCCTGTCGGTCTCTTCAAAGGTGGTATCCGTGTGCTTGAAAATATACTGCGATACCGCATTTGAAAAATCAATAACGCACTTATCGCTTCGGAAGTTTTCCTGCATAAAGATGGCGGCGCTGTCTTCGGAATCCTTTGAATAAATGTCTCTGTACGAAGCAAAATACTCGGGGCAGGAGCCTCTGAAGCCGTAGATAGACTGCTTTTCATCTCCAACCATGAACCTTTTCGACGGCCTTGCAAGAACTGTAAATATGCTGTCCTGAATACGGTTTGTATCCTGATATTCGTCGATAAATATATAGTCGTATTTTTTGGATACCTCAATTGCCGCCTGAGTGGGAAGGGTCTCATTCACAACGAAAAGGCGATAAGCAAGAGTTGAAAGGTCTGAAAAATCAAGAGCTCCCTTTTCCCGCTTCAATTGGGCATAATTTTCAAAATATACGGAGCAGACCCTTACAAGAGTTTTCGTAAGAGTCCCGGTCTTCTCCATTGCCACGTCCATAGCGGACGTATCACAGGAGAAGCAATCGGCTCGGATCGTCTTTATTTTTTCTGAAAACTCTGAGCGAAGCGCCTTATAAGTTATATAATCATCCGTCTGCAATTCAGACTTGAGAGATGCAAGACGGCCCATTTCAAAGCTTTCGATATATTCCTTTGCGGTATAATAGCGGCTTGTGCCTGGGTTTATGAATATTTTAACAAAGCCTCTCGTCCACTCGGCAAGAGTTTTTGCACCCTCAGCATACTTTGCAGTATCGGGGTTTTCCGAAAGACGTTCTGCAATAAAGGAAAAATGCTCAAGATAATATCTGCCCATTTCCCATACATATTCACAAAGGGGCCCGGAATACTCCGTTTCAAAAAAGTCATGAGCCGCAAGAAGCTCCTCAGCCCGGTCTTCAATTTCGGAAAGCTCGATGCCGTGAGAAAGGATCTCCTGAGCGATACTAAGCAGAGCTTCCTTCAGATCGTTTTCATTTCTTGCGTTTGAAAGACAATCTGCAAGATCGAAAAACTCCTCCTTTGATACCTCATCGTATTTTCCCTCAAAAAAGCCCTGCACCGTATCGCTGACAGCCTCGCGGCGGAGTATTTCCGCCTCGGCCTCGTCAAGTATGGAAAAATCGGGGGAGATATTAAGAAGTGAAAAATACGGCTTTATCTCAGACTTGAAAAAGCTGTCGATAGTGGATATATGAGCTCCCTCAAGAGAAGAGAGCTGACGGGTGAGAAGGGAGTTCTTCGGGTCATCCGCAATGGCGCGGTTGAGTGCGTCGGCAATTCGGCTCTTCAGCTCTCCCGCGGCGGCAGTGGTGAAGGTAACGATAAGCATTCTCTTTATATCAGCGCCGCTTTCGGGATCCTTTAAGAGTCGGATTATCCTCTCGGTGAGAGTTGCGGTCTTACCGCTTCCCGCAGCCGCTGAAATAATAAGATTTTTTCCTTTATAGTTTATAGCCTCAAGCTGAGAGGCAGTCCATCTGCGCTCACTCATTGCCTTCCCCTCCCTTCTCATCAATTTTCGGTGCGTGCTCGTTGTGCCTGCAAATGGGAAGCATTTTACAGTATTCGCAGGGAGACGAGCTCTTAAAGCCTATAGGATCGCTTGCAGCCTTACCGCCGACAAGGCTGTTTCCTACTTCTGAAAGGAACGTATCAATAGCCCCCTCGATCTCTCTGAAGGCTTCAACGCTTTCTGCAAAGCTGCCCTTGAGGTTATTTTTTGCGCCAATGGAAACGGGAGCGTATTTTCCCGATATCTCCTTATCCATAGCGCTTATAACGTCAAGATCTCCGAGAACTATACCAGTTCTCGATATTGCATCAAGGGCAAAATCCTCAGATTCTGCGTCATCCATAAAGCTGTCGGAAAGTATATCTCCCGGACGGGCCGAAAAATATACGGCTCCCGCGGGCAGGATATCCTCGCCGCCAGGCGCAAGCTCTTTTCTGTATGAGCAGTCCTTTGGCATATTGCAAAGGGAGAAAAGATACAAAAGAAGCTGTATATTGTGTCCGCGGAGAACGTCCTTTAGGGAAAAGCTCTTGCTTCCCGTTTTATAGTCTGCAACTCTTATATAGACCTTTCCGTCGCGCCTCAGAATATCAACTCTGTCAACGATGCCGCGAACAGTCAGGCTATGGCCGTTTGAAAGAGGCCTTTTCTCTGCGGGAAGCTCCTCTGTGAATCCCACGGGAAGCTCAAAGCTGTATGGGGTGAAGCTGCTCTGAGAAAACTCCTCGTTCAGAGAGCGGGCAAACAAGCGTATACTCTTTGAAAGGCGGTTGAATATATAATCGGTCTGGCCGTTTTTATCATCGGGGGCAATTTTTGCGCGGTAGTCTGAGATCAGCCTGTCGCACATTTCGTAAAGCCTTGCCTCTTCAACGGGGAACGAGGCAGTCTCTGAAATCTCCCTCATAAGATTTTCAAGAATAGCGTGAACGAATGTGCCCACCTCACCGGGTCTCAGCTCTGCTCTCTCTCCCTCATCAAGCTTCAGTATATATCTGCAATAATAGCTGAAGGCGCAGGAGGTGAAGCATTCTATTCTCGACTGAGTTAAGCTGATATCACAATCAAAGAGCTTTTTCTGAGCCGCCCCCGTTACTCTGTCGTTATCGGCGGAAAGAGGATAAAGTGTCTCATCCCCTCCGTTCTTGCTCCAGCCTCTTATTGCCTCCTCGCCCTCGGGGGAGGTGAAATCAAAGGTGCGGCAATTTGGGAAAAGCTTCATAAGTCTCAGGGCCCCGAGAGAAGGATGGCAGGCATCCCCGTCTGCGGGGATGATCACAGTCAGGCTCTCGCAGGGAGCCGCCACCGTTTGCGCAAAGCGGAAAAGCTCCTCATTCTGACGGGATGAGCTATCGGGAGAAAGCTCGATTCCCATATCCTTTAGTATTTTTTTATCGTTATCGCTGAAAAATCCGTCGTCCTTGGGAACGCGGGGAAACTCTCCGCTTTTTGCTCCGAGAACGATCAAGTGCTTGATGCCGTCGAGGCGAACGCTTCCTACACTTCCGAGAGCCACTCTGTCAATACCGTCGGGGATAGTACCGATAGTCAGGGTATCTCCGATGCGGCTGAGAAGTGACAAAAAGCGGGGAGCGTCGCAAGTGCCGTCGGGCACGCAAAGGGCAAGAGTATCAAGAAGCTTCAGTATCACGCCGTATACCTGAGATTTCTTCTGCGCATCTGCAAATCGGCCTGCCCTTTCAAGGGCGACAGCTTCACTTTTTAAGCTTTCGTATACTCCGAAATCGCAAAGAAGCTTGTAAGAAGCTGAGCAGATATCCTTTATAGATCCGGGGAAGGCCTCACTGAAGGCTTCAAGAGGGGGGATCAGCTTTTCTCTTGCGCTGTTTGCAAGAGAGAGAAGCTCCCGTCCCCATCGGCTCTCGCTCTCAGTATATCCGTCTGCATTCATTTCCCATCCGTCGGGAGTGCAGAACTTCTTTTTGCCCCGAATGCTCCATTTATCCGTATACATTTCAAGAGCATCGGTCTCGTCACTTGAAAGCGAGCAAAGGCCTGTTCTTGCGGCGGCAATAACGTCCTCCGATCTCCATCCTCTTGCAACTATCCGTACTGCAGATAGAAGCAGTCGTGCCGCAGGCTGGCTCGTTACGGGAGTTTTTCCCGCAACGTATACGGGAATACCGTAGCGCCAAAGCTCCGCATCGGTAATACCGCGAAGGGACTCAAAATCAGCGCACACCACGGCAATATCTGAAAAAGAAGCGCCCGCGCTGACTATATCCTTGATTTTTGCGGCGGCAAGAGATGCTTCGTCATATCTGTCTGAGCATTTGATCACGCAAACGGCATCGGTAGCCTTGCGGTAAGGCTCTGAAGAAAAATCCCAGAGAGCGCGGGACATATATTCAAACTCAACTTTTCTCGTATCCCCTCTGTCCGTGATCTTTATTTCATATCCGAGAGACGAAGCGCATCGCGCCATATCCTTGACATAATCAAAAATAAAGCTTACGTGGGGCATATCCCTGTCCCCTCTTGCCATTGCAAAGGTAGCATAAAAGTCGTCTGCCTGACTCATTATCAGGCGGACTACCTTCATTTCCTTTGGGGTCAGAGTATAAAACGAGTCAAGAAAAACACAGCTGCCCCCGAAATAATCGTTATTTGAAAGCACGTCTGCAAGAGCATCGGGTATCTCCTCGGGGTCATCGTATGACGAGTGGAGGAGCGTATCGTAAGCCGACGAAATAAGGGCAAGATCGTGAAGACGGCCTGAAAGAGAGCCCTTTTCCTCGCCGAGCATCTCTGAGGCCCTTGCAATATCCTCGTCCCCAATGCCGTAAAGCCGAAGCTCACTGCGGGCTCTGAGCATTAAGGGAACGTATCTGTCCTCTCTTTTGGAGGAGCCGAAAACCCGAAGCCCCTCGCTGACTCCGTTGAGAGCACTCCACATAAGAAGAAGCTTCTCCGAATCGGTAACGTATCTCTTTGCGCTACCGCCGAAGCGGCGAAAAACGCTGTCAGCAAGTCGGGTAAAGCTGACAGTTTCAATATTGAATGCGTCTGTGGGAGAAAAGCGCTTTGCCGTCAGCGTATCCCAGAAAAGCGCCTGATGCTCGGGTATAAGAAGGACGGCCTTTTTGCCGTTTTTAAGGCATTCCTTCATTTTTTCGATTATATATTCAGTTTTCTGCGTTGCCTCGCGGCCGAAAATGAATTCTATCAAGACTCCTTCTCCTTTCCCGAAAGTATTCTGATATTTCGCTCAACAGGCCCTCTTTTTCGCCATGCGAAGGGGTATTTTTTGAAGGCTTCATTATCCATTTTTGGTATTATTTCAAAGGGGTCGCCCTCAATAAGTGAGCTTTTAAAATAATCAATTTTTGTATATATGGTCTTATTCTCAATTGCCTTTTTCGTATAAGGACACACAATCTGGCAGATATCGCATCCCCAGATGCTGTTTGCAAAGATCAAAGCGTCAGCTTCGCTTTCCGAAAGGTCGCCCTTTTTCTGAGTTATTGAAGAGATACAGCCCTCTCGCTCTGCCGTGCCGCAAACCCGAGAAGGGCAGGCACTTTTGCAAAGGCCGCACGCTTTGCAGCGAGCAATACTTCCCGCTCCCTCGGGGATGCCCTCAGAAATCAGCTCGCCCCTTGAAAGATCCGTTATTATCTCACCGATAAACACGAATGAGGAATACTTATCGTTTATGAGAAGAGAATTTTCGCCCAAGACCCCAAGCCCTGCCCTTGCGGCACCGTCACACTCAAGAAGCGGGGAATGATCGGCAAAGGCGGCAAAAAAACGATTGGGATAGGCCTCTTTAAAATATTCTTCAACGGCCGCAAAGACTTCCCTTGCAAAAAAGTGATAATCGTGAACGGCGGCGTATTTCGATAAATTCCCCGCTCCGCCCTCGGTATAATAAGGAATAAGCAGAAAAATTGCGTTGCAGCCATCGGGAAGAGAGGCATAAAGGCGCTCGTTTGCAACAGAGCAGGCACTTACGGGCACGAAAGCAAAGCTGTCTATTCCAAAACCCAAAAGAATGTTGTCTATCATTTTCCTGCCTCCCTTTTTATTATAACAGAATAATTATACCAAAAAGGGGACACATAATCAACATAACCAAGGAAAGACATGGAAATTTTAACACATTGTTATTGAATATGAGAGAAAGGTGTGATATAATGAGCTGTAATAATGACGACGCAAAAGCGTCAAACGAACAGAAAGGACCCGAAAAAGATATGGCAAAAAAGACACACGGCGGAGAAGAGATCGATCGCTCCGTCTATTCTACCAACTACACAGAGTTTACCCTTAAGAAGAAGGCTGACGCTAAGATCACCCTTGTAAGACTGCTTATGCTCGTTGTTTACATAGGCATTCCTGTGATCGTTTTCACAAAGGCTTGGTATCTCGGCGCGCTTACCTTCCTTGCGGTTGCTATCGCATGGTACTTCACATGGCCCTTCACCAACATCGAGTATGAATATACTCTTTCCTCCGGTGACTGGAAATTCGTTAAAAATTACGGCCAGAGAAAGCACATCACAGTTCTTGACAAGAAGATCAAGGATATGAAGATCATCGCTCCCTATACTGAGGAGAACAAGCAGAAGTTCACAAAGTTTGCAAAGACATACGACTTCAGAAAGAGCCCCAAGCACACAGAGGACATCTATATGGCAGTTTTCGAGGAAAACGGCGCTGACAATCTTATTCTCTTCCAGTGCACAAACAAGGCACTCAAGATCTTCCAGAGCTACAACAAGCAGAACACCGTTGCTGTTGACACTCTCCACTATTAATTTTTATTGTCAATAACCGAGAATTAAAAAGCGATCCCCTGCATATGCTTTACAGAACATATGCAGGGGGGTTTTTATGAGATCTGCAATATCGGCGGTATTAGTCGCCCTTTTATTTATTCTGACCTCGTGCGCAGCAGAAAGCGCCGAGGGAATATTCGACTATCAGAAAAGCCTTTCAAAAGTAGAAGGCACCCTGAGTCGTGGGGACGAGACCTACGGAGTGATACTCAGTTTTGAAAAGGACGAAGGCGGAACGAATGATCTCACGTCCATTGAGCTCACCTCACCCGAGACTCTTTCGGGCTTTATCTTTGAGCGCACGGCAGAGGGGATACGCATAAGCACGGGTAAGGTCAGCCTTTTAAAGGGCAGCTTTGAGGCTGAGAAAATATTTGAATCCGAAAAAATGTTTAACCTATGTGCCGAGGACATCGTATCAATAAAGACAGACGAAGACGGCAACACCGTAGCCACGGGAGAAAACGGGAGTTATAAATGGAAGGTCATTGCCGCAAAGAACGGAGATGCAAAGGAAATAATCATATCTGACGGTAGCGGCGAGACGGCTCTTGAAATTAAAAGCATAGTGTATCAAAAGGTGAAATAATCTGCAACTCCTTTATACGTCGCATAAAGATCTACGGGCAACAAAAAAGCACTTGCTTTCGCAAGTGCTTTTTTATGGCGGAAAGGGAGGGATTCGAACCCTCGAACGGGTATTAGCCGTTACACGATTTCCAGTCGTGCGCCTTAGACCAGCTCAGCCACCTTTCCGTAGCTTACTGCTCACAGTAAACCGCAATATCAAATTGCTCAGCTATTATATCAAACAAAATCTCTGTTGTCAATACCTTTTTTTCTTTTTTTGAGATTTTTTTAATATCCCGCTTTTCCGATGATAGAATAAACAGCAGTTTTTACGATCAGCTTAATATCTATCCAAAGATTTGCTTCATGGACGTATTTTACATCCATTTCCAATCTCTTCCCGAATTCTATACCGCATCTCTCCGCAAATGTTGCCTGCCAATAGCACGTCAACCCGGGAGGAACGTCGTATCTTTCGTCATATTTATCGCCGTAAAGTGCTTGTGCCTCTTCAACCTCATATGTAACGTAGGGTCTTGGGCCTACAAGACTCATCTGTCCTGCAAGAATATTTATGATTTGAGGAAGCTCATCGATATTAGTCCTTCTTATGAATCTGCCGACCTTAGTAATACGGGGGTCCTCGCTATCCTTCAGCTTTTGTCCGATATCTGTTTTTCCGTGATCCTGCTTTATTTGATGTACGCTTTTCTCCGCATCTTTTCTCATGCTGCGGAATTTATACATATAAAATATCTCTTTGTTTTTTCCTACTCTTTTCTGCTTGTAAATAACAGGGCCGCCGTCCTCTATTACTATTGCCAACGCGGTTCCCAAAAGAAGAGGAGAGAGAAGTACCAACGCAAGAACACTGCACACTATGTCCATAGCGCGCTTAAAAAAACGGTAAGCGATATTCTTTTTTATCTTCTCTCGCTGCTTTTCAAGCACAGCATTGCTTTTATTGTTCATAGCCCTGTCCTTTCTCGATTATTTACACACATACACCTTAATTATACATTATACGACCTATAGTGTCAATATCAATATTCAGACAACACAATAGATTTAGCAAAATTGATTTCTGAACCATTACAATATGTGCATCACTTTTTTGTATCAACTGTCATATGATAACACATTTTTTTGTATGGATATACAAAAAATGTAAAAGTCTATTGACACAGGTAAATATATATTGTATGATTGTATTAGTACAATAATACAATTAAAAGGGAGTGGTGTCATTGAAGTTAAGCTTTGAATCGGGAAAGCCCTTGTTTATACAGCTTAAAGAGCTGATGAGAACAGACATTGCCGCAGGAAAATACTCTCCGGGAGAAAAGCTGCCCGGAGTGCGCGACCTTGCTCTTTGGGCCAACGTTAATCCCAATACAATGCAAAGAGCCCTCTCCGATCTTGAAGCGGAGGGTCTCCTTGAAACAAGGGGCACAAGCGGGCGATTCGTTTGTCAGGACCCTGCGGTCATCGACGGGGCAAAGAGACAGATCCTCGGAGAATTAGCCTATAGCTTTCTTTTAAAATGCCGCGAGCTTGGGATCGACAGCTCCGAGGCAAAACAAATTATCGACATAATCATCAAGGACAGCTTTGAAGAAAGGAACGATACAGAAAATGAGTAATATTCTTGAAGCAAGAAACCTGACGAAGGTTTATACCAGGGAGGCGGCGCTGGATAATATATCCATGACCATCCCCGGCGGAAAGATCATCGGTCTTCTGGGCCCTAACGGCAGCGGCAAGACCACCCTTATAAAGCTCATAGCGGGACTTCTCGTTCCCACCTCGGGAGAGCTTTATATTGACGGCCACGTTCCCGGAGAAAAAACAAAGGCAGTAGTTTCCTACCTGCCAGAGCGCCCCTATTTCCAGAACAGCATGAAGATCTGCGATATGCTCAGCTACTTTGAAGACTTTTATGCAGATTTTGACAGACAAAGAGCGGAGCAGATGCTTTACGATCTCCATATTCCCCTCGATGCAAGAATGAGGACTCTTTCTAAGGGTACAAAGGAAAAGGTACAGCTTGTTCTCGTAATGTCGAGACGGGCAAAGCTCTATCTTCTTGACGAGCCCATTGCAGGCGTTGACCCTGCGGCAAGAGAATACATTATGAGAACCATCCTCACAAACTACGGAGAGGATTCCACCATTATTATTTCAACTCACCTTATTACAGACATTGAACAGATACTTGACGAATTTGTGTTTATCCACCGCGGCCGCATCGTTCGCGCAGGAAACGCAGATGACGTAAGGATCGAAGAACAAAAGAGCCTTGACCAGCTCTTCAGGGAGGTATTCAAATGCTGAGAAAGCTTTTTAAATATGATTTTCTTGCCATTGGCAAAAATATGTGGATATTCACGATCATTGCGATCTGCCTTGCAGTTGTAGCCTGCTTCACGTTTAACGGGATCTATGAGATCGGAAATTTTATTGGCAACGCCCCCTCAGACCGTGACATGGCTCTCGGAGTTTCCCTTATGATGGCGGCGGTTATGTTGTTTGCCCTCTGCCTTTGCGGCATAATTGCATATGCGGTCATCGGTATGATCATGATCCTTGTCCGCTACTATTCAAACTTCTTTACCGACGAGGGATATCTCACCTTCACCCTCCCCGTCAAGACCTCAACCCTTCTTCATTCCAAAATACTTTCAGGCATCAGCTGGTTTGCCATTATCGGTGTTGTTGTAGTGCTCAGCTTTGTAGCGGTGGCAACAACAATAGCGGCAGTTACCGGTGACTCCTATCTTTGGGAGGTGTCTGATTATTATACCGTAGAGCCCGAGAGTATCTCCGTTATTGGAGAGATAATCGTGGGGATGACCGAGACTATCAGCTTTGTTATCGCTATTATTGAGCCTGTGCTTCTTATGTTCCTTTGCGTGACTCTTGCATCGGTTATCGCAAGAAGAGCAAGAGTGGTTATCGGTATCGGACTTTTCTTTGCAGTCAATTCCGTCACAAGTGCGCTGGTAACTGCAGGCGACGTGTTTATGTCCTATATTACCACAGAGTACTTCGGATATAACTATTACATAGATACGGCGACCCAGTCAGTATTCTACATCCTGCTCTACGGCTCTATCCTTGTTGTATCATATCTTCTCAACAGATATCTTCTTAAAAACAAACTGAATCTCATTTAAGGAGCAGTCATGTCCAATAAGAAAAGAATAATTTTAACTCTGCTTATCCTTCTCCCTATCGTTCTTACCGCAGGACTTCTTATAGCCGCGGCTGTGACGGAGATATTTGCACTAAGCGTTATCGCACATATTATTATAAAAGCCGCACTTGCGGCAATTTGCCTCAGTCTCATATATAAAGCCTTCAAGGATCAGATCAAGGCTCATATGAAGCACGCGCTTATCATCTGCGGTGCGGCACTGCTTGTTGATATGGTAGTGCTCTCCACAATACGATACATCCTTTCCGGTGGAGTGCAGACTATTCTCTTTTTCCCCGTGTCTATCCCCCTGTGCTTCACAGCTCTCATTTATTATGCCTGCGAGGACTCCGAGGGGCAAAAGAGCTCAAAGAAATGGGCGTTTATCATAGGCATCCCTCTAACGTTGGTTGCTGTCGTTTTTGAAGTGATCTCGTTTTTGGGGTAAGGTCTCCGGGCGAACCGAAATAAAATTTGATGCAAAAACGTACGTTAAAAGGTTTATGTTGTTGTAGGGACAGGCGTCCTCGACTGTCCATTTATAGAAACGATATTCACTGCAAAACGCACGTCTGTAACGGACAGTCGAGGACGCCTGTCCCTACATAAAAACCATACATTTCGATCAACAGATCGGGAAAGAAATATCATGAAAAAACTACTTCTGATAATAACCTCTCTCCTCCTCTGCTTTTCTCTTTCGTCCTGTGCAATTTTTAACCTCTTGAGCTTCAGCTCCCTTGGATTTATAGGATCCGAAGACGAGGATCCCATATTCTATTTCGTCCCCGAGGAAAGCTATTTTGACGGTTGCCGCGTTGACGGTGACAGTGTTATATTCACATACGCTATCTGCTTTTGCAATGAGTATGAATTCGATGAGAAAATATTAATATACGCTGCCTTTGACAAAAAGGAGCTTGACGGCTGGGTGGAATACGAAAAAATGTACGAAGGCCTTGACGAAAACGGAGAGCCCCTGTTTGCAACTGTGAAGGCTGGAGAAACGTCAATTATCAAATTCAGCTTCCGAGGAAAATACCTTGGAGGCCAGCTCCCCGACACACTTTCCTTTCCCGAGGAAATAATGATAATGCAGGAGATTTTATGGGAAAAGAGCGACGAAATGAAAAACGATCTTGAAAGTGAAAAGACAATGGAACTTGAAAACTACCTTTACAACAAAGTTAAGCCCATTATCGAAGGCTTTGACGAAGACAGTATTTACGCTCTGTCATTCTTTGTTTATGCAAACTTTGGCAATGAATACAAAGGCATAAACAGCTTCCCCGAGTTTTCCGTTGGATATAACACGGAAAGCGTAGCAGACGGAGCCGGAAAGTTCAGCGAGGAAAGATGGAATTTTGCCTTTTGGGAGCAAAATAACGTTCCCGTTATCGACCCTGCAGAGGGCGGCGAGGGAGCTGAGTTCCTTCTTGACTGGTACAAGGAGCAGGGCATTGACAACGTAGGAGCAGACGAGGACGAGGAAAGCGCCTACGACGAAAGTATGAACTACGTAGGCAAGGGCCCCGTTGGCTACTACGAGCTCCTTTGCGCCGCTTCAAACGTTGCAAAAAGACTTCAGGAGGAAGGCTTTGTTGAAAAAGCCCTCGGAAGCCCCGTGCCTATTATCGTTCACGAGCTTGAATATCCGTGGTACGTAGCAGAGGCTACAAAAAACGCAAACCCCAACGGCGAGGCGGATGATTTTCTCATAGCCGTTGGAAAAAACTTTGAGGAATAAATAATATGTACAGACTCCAACATTTCGTAGCAAAGCACAGCATTCTTTGTAAAGTCATATCTATTATAGTCTGGGCGTTTATGTGGATAGTATTGCTGTGCGGCAGACTGAACTTTAATATTATAGCAGGAATGCTTTGCTATATTATTTGCATATTTTCATACCTGCTTATAATAGACGCAACACCGAGCCTTATAATGCAAAAGACCATGCACCCTCTCAACAACAATTGCGACCCTTATCCGCTTCTTTTGGAAACGGAAAAGCTCCTTACATACAAGAACTCAAAGAGCGCAGAGCAGCTTATTCTTATGAATCGCGCCGTTGCCCTTTCGGATATCGGACACTATCAGGAGGCTTATGATATCCAAAAGAGCGTGAATATCGATAAAAACCCCGCTCCCATAAACAGATGTATCTATTACAACAACCTTTTCCAGTTCTGTATGAATCTTGAAAAGTTTGACGAGGCGGGTATATGGTTTGAAAAGCTCATGCAGGTATATGCTGACGTGAAGGGCAAAAAAGCGCTTGCTATGCTGGAAAGCAGCATTATTTCCTCAAAAGCCGCAGAGGCCTATAGAAAAGGTGACTATATGGCATCCATTGAACTCACCAATTCAAATACGCCCAAAAATCTCCGAAGCAGAGTCAGCGGCGCAATGGACTATGCGAGAGCCTGCATCGCTCTCGGCGAAAACGAAAAAGCGGCAGATGCTCTGGCAATCGTTATCCGGAACGGCAACCGCCTATACTGCGTGAACGAGGCTGCAGCTATGCTGAGAAAGATCAGAGGGATCGAGGAATAGGTATGAAAAAACTACTTCTGATAATAACCTCTCTCCTCCTCTGCTTTTCTCTTTCGTCCTGCTCTCTTCTTTTGTTTTCCGCATTCAACACCTACGTGCCGGATGGGGAGTACGCTGAATTTTCGGGCGTTTATCCCGACGAAGATGAGATATATATTGATTATGAAAAAAGCTATTTCAGCGAGGTAACAGCTTCGGATGACGGCACGGTCTCTTACCGTTGCAGCCTTGATATCTGCAACAGCACTGACGAGGACGTGACAGTCAGCCTCCTCGGCGATTTTGAAGAGGAATACGATATGGGATGCATTACCTCTATGTTTCTTGCGGGCGAGGACGAAAACAAAAGCACGACCTTCACATTACCCGCAAACTCCGAGAGCACCTATACCGTGATCTTCAAGGGAACTCTTGCCGGCAATAAGGACGGTGCTCTGAAGTACGACAGATCCCTCCCCGGTATTGAAATACACCTCGCAGACGACGAAAACTGATAAACTAAGAAAGGAGAAAGCTATGGTCAAAAAAATAATTGCCCCGATTATTGCAGTCATTCTTATGACCGCACTTCTCTCTTCCTGCTAAGAGGGTGACTCAATAGGCTGGCAGAGCTATAATAACAGCGCCCCCAATTACAACAATATTGAAAATGCTGAGTTATCCTCAGTTGTATCTGCAAAGGATAATACGGTATTCTATAGCTGGGACGGTTTTTACAATCCCCACCTTTCCGTTTTTGATGCAAAGAAAAAGCACCATATCCTTCAAGGACTTCAGCTTGCCCCCGAAGAGCTTTCTTACGACTTTTTTGTGCTCGGGACTAAGGCCTACTTTTGTACAGAATCCGTTAACGTAAAAGACGAGATCGAGGGCATGGTCTCCATAGATACGACTAAGCAGTCCGAAACCGAGGTATGCAACTTTTACGAATACGATCTTACCAATAAGCTGTATAAAAAGCTGTTTACCATCGAAGGACCGCTGATCCGCTCGTGGTCAGTTTCAGACGGTGCGTTTGCCTTTAAAAAATTCAAGCCCAACCAATATGATGAAGACGGTTACTTATTAGACGAATATGCCTATTCTCTGACCCTTTACGATATTTCCAAAGAAGAAGAGGTTACCGTTTGTGACAGTGTTATCGGCAGCTGCTTCGTTTCAAATAAGCTGAGATACGTTACACACAGCAACAGCGTATTTACGTTATTTGAATACGACAAAGAAACAAACGAATCGGCAGAGCTTGGAAGCTTCAACCCCAACAAGCACGGCGCGATCTTCTACGACGATCCTTATCTGACCCTTAATTTTACAGAGGAAAAGCTTATTCTTTCGGATATCAACGGCGAATACGATGCAATGCTGGTGCTTGATATTAATTCCGGCACCGTAAGCAAATACACTCTGCCCGCCTCCATAAGTTCCCTTATTGCAGGCGAAAAATATGCCTACGCCGTAGTGGGATCTCATGAATATTATTATGAGGATGACGAAAACGATAACGGTGGTTTTTCAGACCCCTATGCCGAAAGCAGAGGCATCTACAAAATCGATCTCTCCGACGGAACCTATGAAAAGCTTGATTTTTCCGTAAATTATTATACGGATATATTCGTAATATCCGATGATGAGGTCATTATAGAACAAGGTAATATGCAAGCCATAATTGCCGCGGTGACCGTATACAAATATGATGCCGACGAAAACAAGATAACAAAGCTGTTCAAGCATTGAGACCATACATTTGAGGAATAGATTTGAAAGATAAACGAACAGAAAAGCTGAAAAAACACTACACCGTTCTTTTGAACGGTGAGCCATTTAAAATCATCGGTTATTCCATCAAGGAAAGCGGCGAGGAAAAGCTCATCTGCCTGAAAACAAAGATGAAAAGCCAAAGCTTTCCCACCGAGGGGAAGGTGCATATAGAGCTTGAGCCCCAAAAGCCCCTTTCGTTTGATGCCGTGTTTTATGGGAAGCTCACCGACCTTGCGACCGTTACGTGGTATTATGAAATAGTTTAAGATATATCCCCGAGTGGATAGTAACAAAGAAACAAAAAACAAAGGAGCAATACCATATGAGAATAAGAATAATTGCTGCCCTTCTCGCACTCCTTATGCTCACGCCGGCGCTTTTTGCCTGCGGGAGAAAAGCCACGGAGATAAAGGATATAAACATAACTAATCCAAACTATAACAATATCGACAGCGATTCATTCACAATGATACAGGCAGCATCGGGCGATACTGTTTTCTATGCGTGGTCCGGTTTTTACAATCCCCATATATCTGTTTTTGACGGTAACCGAAAGCATCACGTAATGAACGGACTTAAGTTTTATTCGGAAATGTATAACGGTGATTTTTTCGTTCTTGGTGACAGCGCTTATTTCAGTACCACGTCCTTTGATATTGAAGAAGAGCTGCATCCGAATGCTGAGGATGATCTGATCTATGATTTACAAGAATATAAGGAATACAATTTTTACAGGTACGATCTTGGATCAAAAGAGCATGCAAAGATGTTTTCCATTGAAAGCAGCTATATTTATACGTGGTATGCTTCAACGGATTTCTTTGCCTTCAAAAAATACCTTTATGAAAAAGAAGATGATGAAGCCGTAATATCAGATCTTTATTCCCTTACCTGCTACGATCTTGCCGAAAATACTGAAATATTGGTTTGCGATAGTATCGTAAGCTGCTCCGTTGTATCAGGAAAGCTGAGATACCTTACTTTTTCCGAAGGAACGTTCAACGTTTTTGAATATGACACAAAAACAAGGCTGTCCGAAAAGCTCGGAGACTTCTCAATTGATGGATACAACTATGAAGAATATACTGTCTCGTATCATACGTACAACTATACAGAGGAAAAGATCATAGTTTCAAGCTATAATGATAATTATGACACCATCGCAGTTTACGATATTGCTGAGGATACCTTATGTGAATATACTCTTCCGGCAACCATAGTTTCAGCAATTGCGGGTGAAAAATATATTTTCGCAGATATTCATACAGAAGGCGTATACTACTACGGCGAAGACGAGAATGTTACCTCGGAGGCAGATGAAGAGATCGACGGTATTTACAGGATAGATCTTTCCGACGGCTCCTATGAAAAGCTGGATATTTTTGCAAACGAGGATACCGCCCTCTTTGTAGTATCCGATGATGAGCTGATCATCGAGCAGGGCAAAATGGCTTTCATCCGATATAAGACCACCGTGTTCAGCTATGACGTTAAAAATAAAGAATTGAAGGAGCTGTTTTCAAAGTGATTCAGGTTGAAAATACTTTGTAAAAACGATATTCACTGCGAACCACCGTGTCTGTAGTTTGGAATTTTTGAAAATCAAGGACAAATAATTATGGAACTGATTTTAGAGATTATTCTGGCGTTCTTTACGACCAACATAATGTTTGCTATGTTTTCGATATTCTACGTGGCACCCTTATCAACAGTCGTATTTGCCGTTATCAATCTTGCAAAATTTACAAGCGCAAAGAAAAAATACGATTCCTCCACCGAGCCCTCTGTGGCGGAGGAATATAAAAAAAGAAGGCTGTATTTCATCATCTCGCTCATTATTGCCATCATTATGATGATCTTATATTTCGTGATGATCACAAAATATTCCTCTGAAATAACGTTTATGTAAGGAGTGATCAATTTTGGTTTCCGTTATCTATGTGATTCTTATGATCCTGTTCGGTGGGGTGTTTATCCTTGCCCCCGCGGCGGCTCTTGCTTTCTTTATAGTAAGCCTTGTTCTGTTCATTAAATCAAAAATCCAGCAGAAGCGCCTGCACGACAGCTATAACGAGAAAAAGGCAAAAAACCGCCTTGTTATGCTCATAGTTTCCTCATGTCTGCTGGCGGTTTCACTACTTGCAATATTTGCCATTCTTCTTGGGTTTTATAATGCAATTGCTTATATGTAAAATACTATGAAAGAAAAAACCTTTGGTATTATTATAGTAGCAGTCCTTGCCATCTGCCTTGCTGCCACGATCGCTCACGTAGCGTGGGCCGCTTACGCATACGACCATTGCTCCATCATTTATTTCATTTCAAAGGAGCTGTGGTAATATGAAAAAACTGATAAAACAGATTTGTATGATCACGGCAGTGGTGTTAGTGTTCGCGCTTTTTAATTGCAGCATCTATTTTCTTATGACCCGCAGGCTCTCCAATAATTTCAGCGGAGCAGATCGGGCGCAGATGATCGACGTGGGCTCGTATCTTCCCTTCGAGAAGAGCTCCGACCTGCCCGATATCAAAACGGATTTTAAATTGGAGGGAGATCTCCCCGTTCTTGACGGTGCGGCGGCTCTCGTTCCCGTTTACGCCGCGGTTATCGACACGGTTTATCCAAAAGGGTGCGTTACCTACGAGGGCGGCGCCTTCTCTGACGATAACTATTACGGGGAAAATTTTGCCTCCGACAGCAAAATGCAGTACAGAAACACCGTTCGCGGCTACACGGCCGTTGTGGACGGTGACTGCGATATTCTTTTCTGCGCGTCTCCCTCAGAGGAGCAAAAGGAATACGCCAAGGAAAAGGGTGTTGAGCTTGTGTACGTTCCCGTGGGACTTGAGGGATTCGTATTCTTCGTCAACAAAAACAATCCCGTTGACAGCCTCACCACAGACGAGGTGCGCGATATCTACGGCGGCGACATAACAAACTGGCAGTCCGTCG
The DNA here is from genome assembly GCA_017416205.1 of Clostridia bacterium. Lineage (GTDB taxonomy): Bacteria > Bacillota > Clostridia > Oscillospirales > CAG-272 > Avispirillum. The sequence goes on from JAFQDC010000093.1 coordinate 58,327, forward strand.
GCGGTCCGTTCCGCCCCATAAACCCCGTTACCCGCCTTGAGGGAAGCGGAAGTCAGTCTGCCATGAACGCTTTTATGGGAGAGAGGGAGATCGCAAGAAAATCCCCCCTTGCAATTGTTGGCGGCGCTATCGGCTTCTCATTTCGCTATTATATGGACGGAATCGTTGAAAACTCTGACGTTAAGATGCTTTCCTTGAACGGAGTATACCCAAGCGCCGAAAATATCAGGAACGGCACCTATCCCATAATTGCAAAATTCTATGCCATCTACCGCGCAGACAACGAAAATGAGAATATCCCCCGTCTTATAGATTGGATCCTCTCCGATGAAGGTCAGACACTTATCGAAGAAACGGGATATGTGAGAATAGCAGATTAACAACAAAAACGGCTATCGAGAAGTTTCGATAGCCGTCTCTTTATTCGATTCCGAGAAGAAAGTTTACGGAAACTCCAAGAATTTCAGAAAGAATACGAAGCTCAAAATCAGCAACAAAGCGTGTTCCGATCTCAATTCTTGAGATGCTGTCTCGCTCAATGTTTATTCCCTTTACCTGTAGCTTTGCGGCGAGGTTTTCCTGAGAAAGTCCGAGAGCTTTCCTTGCTGTCCTTACTCTGTCACCGCAGATGTTTTTCTTTCCTTCGTAATCGTATATCTTCATATGCCCCTCATAAATGTGTTAATGTTCGGAATTTTCTTGACTTTAACACATTTTCTCTGTATAATTGTGTTAAAGATAAGAATATGAGATATTCAGAGAGTGAAGGATAGATTTATGTGTAAAATTGGTATAATCAAAGAGATTGATAAGCTGGGAAGGATAGTTATTCCCAAAGAATTACGATCACGCTATGGTCTTTCAGACAAGGTTGAGATCGTTGCCACGAAAGACGGGATTTTATTAAAAAGTCAGGAATTTGAACTAAGCAAAATCAAATAACAAAACGGCTATCGATAAGTTCGATAGCCGTTTTAGTTTTTTTAAGTTTTTTGGAGTGCAGAACCTTTTTTTCAAAATAGGTTTTGCGTTTTATGAGAGTTGTTTATTATCGGGGGCCTTCCCCCCGTACCCCCGCAATACGGCAAAGGTGTTTCGTCCCTTGCGAGGGACGATTCAGGGCGCTGCCCTAAAAACCC
>JAFQDC010000094.1 GCA_017416205.1 Clostridia bacterium
CATAGTTTGAAGTTTTTTGCGGAGCGCCTTTAGATTAATGTTTTCTTTGGCTTTGCTTGCAAAGCGGGTGCGAAGGAATAGTACTTTAGATTATTGTTTCCTTTATCTTCGCACTAAAAAGCGACATATAAACCGTAATTTGACAGTTAAATAATAAATAATAAAAATTAAAGAATAAATAAAAATTACAACTCGAGGGCGTAGGAAATGCAGGCAAGAACGAATGTGGAGGCGGTCTCGGTTCTGAGAATACGTTTGCCAAGGCCCGTGCTTACAAGCCCTGCAGCCACCGCCCTCTCAGCTTCGCTGACAGAAAAACCGCCCTCACTGCCGATAACGATAGAAACAGTTTCGCTCTTCTCTGCTCCCTTTATCACATCGGGGAGAGTCTTTGTATCCTCTGCCTCATAGCAAAGGACAGGGATATCTGCCCCTGCAGCCTCGCGCGCCATTTCATCAAAGGTAAGAAGGTCTGACACCTGGGGGATAATTCCTCTGCCGCACTGCTTTGCCGCCTCTGCCGCGATCCTCTGCCAGCGCACGATCTTTTTCTCGCAATCCTTCTTCGTTAGTCTGACGACGCACCTTTCGGAGATGAAAGGAACGATTCTTGACACACCGCACTCCACAGCCTTCTGAACGACCGTATCGAATTTATCACCCTTCACAAGTGCCTGATAAAGTGTGGCCTTATAGGGCGGCTCAGTATTGCTCTCCTTCTCCGAAAGCACGGAAAGGAGCACCTCTTCCCCCGTTGCCACCACGGCGCACTCATATTCTCTTCGCGCCATATCGCACACAGTTACCTGCTCCCCCTCCTTCATACGGAGGCTTTTTGTTATATGAAGAGCATCGTCTCCAACGATGAGCACAGTTTTTGTTCCGTCATCTCTCTCACCTATCTGTGAGGCTCTTACAAAAAATCTCGGCATATATATATCCTTTCGGCTTTGGTTGATTTCCAACATAGTATTATACACTATATTGTGAATTTTGTCAAATTGTCATTGGCAAAACAGCTTCAAATTTTAGTTTATCGGGGAGAGGAACGGTCGCTTTTTTGTAAAAAAGCTCCGCAAAAAACTTCAACCTGACAAAGAGAATCAAAGGCAAAAGCGCATCCAAGGATCCAAGGATGCGCTTTTTTAATGATCAATTATTTTAATTCTTATCAAACGCTGTGACTGTCTCGCCTGCAAGGATCCTTACGGTATCGTTTTCTATCTTCTTTATAAGATCTGTAAGAACGTAGAATTCGCCGACTCCGTTGATGGTCACGAGGGAGTGTCTCGTTGAATACTGATAGAATGCAAGAGTTGTAGTATCGCCGGAAAGGGTCGTATACTCAAAGGTAAGGTATGCGTTTTCCTTGTCAGCGATAAGAGCTTCCATCTCATCCTTTGTCAGCTTGCAATACTCATCGTTGGTATAATAATCCTGAATGGAAACTGCGATGAGTGACTTATAATACTGTCTGAAATTCGCAACCTGCTCTTCTGAGAATGCCTCTCCGTTTGCCTTAACGTAAAGGAGTGCGTCTCCGTCGCTCTTAAAGGAATGCTCAAGGCTGTATTCAGCCTCTACCTTATCGGTCTTTACGGACATTTCGCGAATATTGGTGATATACTGCTGATATACGTAGTCATCTATCCAGTCGATAAGATCGTACTCAAGGTATTCGAAATTCTCCGCAAGGCAGGTGCTGATCATGTTGGGATAAAGGTTTGAGGTAGCATAATACACGCCGTCCTCGCTCAACGCTGAGAACTTTAGCTCAAACTTAGTTCCGCTGTACTCAAAGGTGATCACGTGGGCGGGATCATCAAGTCCTGCCTTTTTGAAGTCCTCCGCAGTTGCGCCAAGCTTGAGGCAAGCGTCTGCATTGAGATTCATATATGAATATATGAGCTCGTAGTAAAGGGAGCTGTTGGGATAATAATCCGTGGGGTAATCCATCATCACCTCGGCAAGAGCTTCCTTATTTATCTGCTCGGATTTATCCACAAGGCGAAGGCTAAAGAGCTGCTCTCCGTTCTTATACATTGTGAAATCATCCGTGAGATAATAGTCATCCTGAGAAATTCCTGCGCACAGCACGGGGGTTACGTATCCCTCAACGGGAACGAGCACCGCTTTTTCAACGTCTGTACCGAGAACATATACGCTCCGCCTTCCCTCAAGCATACAGTAATATCCGCCGCCCGTCAAAAGACGGTCGCCTACGAATACCTTAAAGGACTTACCGCCCTTTGCGGTAACTGTCCAGCTTGCCTGAGGCTCTGAAAGGCCGTACTCTGCTATCTTCTCATCTGAAAGATTTGAGCCTACCTTTGTTTTGGAAAGGGTATATGAGCTGATATTTACAAGAGTCGCAAAAAGCTCCTTATCGTAGGGAATGGAATCGAATCCCTTGATATGAAATTCGCCCTTGCCGTTGTTTTCAAATGCATAGGTGCCGTATTTGTTCTCGATCTTTATCTCGTCTATATCGGTTCTTTCAATGGAGCCGAACATAAAGAATCTGTTGGATGCTCCAAGCTCCTCGCCCTCCTCGGTCTCTGGAGTTTCCTCCGGAACCTCCTCGGGAGTAGTCAGGGGCTTTACAAAGGCGAAATAGGCAACACACAGAGCTGCAAAAAGCGAAGCGATAACGATTATGAGTATTCCCTGTCGCTTCATGAGTTCTTTCTCCTTACCCAGACAACAACGCCGCAGATCGCAAGGAGAAGAGGCGCTGTTACTGTAAGGGCAACGGTCCAGCCGTTAGCCTGAGCTGTTGTAATATCAAGGCTCGTATCGTCAAGCACCTTGTATTCGATATCCGCAAGAACTCGCTCGCGGCCTGTGATGCGCATTGCGTTATAGATAATATCTGAGTTTGCGTAGCTGTTGGAATTGAGCCAGTCGCCCTTTGTATAATCAGAGCTTCCGCAGGCAAGAACGTAGGAATAGTAATACTCATTATCTTCAATTCTTGTCTCTCGTGTCACTGTCATAAGGGGAGCGCTGCCAAGCTTTTCCTCCTTGCCATCAACTACCTTCACCGCAGAATCATGGGAGAGAAGCACGGGAGAGATCTCCTTTGTGCCCTCAAGGTCATCATCCTCATCCCAGAGGATATTAAGGGGCATTGCGTTTCTCACAACGGTTCTGGGGGGAGTATCGAGATTTGCGATATCAAGATAGAGGGATGCGCCGAGGGAGTCCTCGTCATATGCGCAAAGAACTGTTTTCTGGTCAACGGAAAGCGCGTTTCCCGAGTCCTTAACATAGGTATCGGGTGTGAAGGAGATTCCCCACTCGGAAAGGAACTCGGAAAGGTTTGTAAGCTTTGCCGCCTTCTCGGGGCTTGAGAATACCATAAGGCATCCGTAGCTGTCAAGGAATGCGTCGATCTTTTCGATCTCGTTTGTTCCCTCGGCCTCAATTCCGCCGAAGTCATACACAGGGTCGTTAATGACCATGATACGTGTATCCTCGGGGATATCCTCCTTGGAAAGGTCAACGTTATGGACCTCAAAGCCTGCATCCTCAAAGAGGCTGACAAATGCTCTCGCCTCATTACCGATAGTCTCGCCGTGAGATGTTGTGAACACAACGGAGGGCATATCTGCCGCCGTCATTGAAAGAATGGCGGAAACTATACGGTACTCGCCCTGGTATGCCCATATCTTTCCGTCATCGTTATTAACGAAGAAGGATTCAAGGTTAAAGAGTCTGAACTCCTCGCCCGAGGTAACAAGCACGCTTGTTGTATAGATATCCTGAGCGGCAGTTGTATAATAGGTCTTATAGAATCCGGGGTTCTTTACAACGTCGATATTCTCAACGTTGATATAATCAAATTCCTTTTCCATTTCAAGAGCTGTCTGGTAAACGTAGAAAAGATAGGGGCTTGCCTCATATACCTTATCGGGCTCAACTGTGAAATAGATATTGACCTCCTTATCGGAGTCCTCCTCAACAGCCTTGAGAAGCTCCTTTGTTTCGGGATAAAGGCTGAACACCTGTCCCTCTGTCATATCTATATACCAACGAAAATGATCGGCAATTGCATAAATTCCTGCATTGAACACGACCATAAGAGCAATAAAGAGAGCTGTCAGCGCTGTCTGATAGACAGCAAACTTCTTTTTCTTTGCATTATAGAAATTTTTTCTTCTCATGACGGTCCTCCTTATGCAAGTCTGCGCTTTTCGTAAACGCGAACGGTGAGGAACAGGAATACTACGCAGATCGAAACGTAGTAGACCGCGCTTGCAATATCAAAGATACCGTAGGTGAAGTTCATGTATCTTGAATAAATGGAGATCCAATCAAGAACGAGACGGAGAAAATAGTTATCAATAAGTCCGTTGATGATGGCAACCACAACGAGGCCTGCAAGAAGCGCAATAGTTCCGATAGCCGCAACGAACTGATTATCCGTAAGGCTTGAAACGAAAAGTCCGATGGCGATAAAGCAGATGCCAACGAGAAGGATACCTACGGTGCAGCCTATAACTCTCGCCCAGTTAGGCTCGGAATAGAGGCCAAGCACTGCCATAGCAAGGCTGGACACGAGAAGGGTTCCCACAAACATGGTGAATGCCGCCAAAAACTTTGCAAGCACCATTGAGGTAAGGCTTACGGGGGAAGTCAGCAGCAGCTGCTCCGTGCCGTTCTTCTTTTCCTCCGCAAAGGATTTCATTGTAAGAAGGGGGATAACTATAATATAGGCATACATCAGAAACTGGAAGTATGCGGAAACGTCGCTTGTCTGCATCTGCAGAGTGCAAAGGGCAAAAAGGAAGCCTGACGCGCAAAGGAACACGGCGGCAAAGATATAGCCTGTGGGGGTTGTGAAATATGAGCGCATCTCGCGCTTATAGATTGCCTGCATTATCTTTTGCCTCCCTTCGCCTTAAGATCGGATGACTTTGAATCTGTAAGTCTGATAAATACGTCCTCCAAAGAAACGCTCTCCTCCTCAATTGCAATAACAGGCCACTGCTTTTCTGCCATTGCAAAGAAAAGGTTCTTTCTCATATCGTAGCCGGACTCGCTTTCCACGTGATATGTATAGCTGTCCTTTTCTCTCTCGCTTGACACCTCTGCGTGGGTCACACCGCTGACTGACTTTAAAGCCTCCAGCACCTCGCGCTGAGGGCCGCATATCTTGACCATATAGCGGGAGGACTCGTTAATGGTGCGGTTGATATTCTCCGTTTTCTCATCTGCAAGGAGCTTGCCCTCGTTGATGATTATTATCCTGTCTGCCACAGACTGCACCTCGGAGAGGATATGTGTGGAAAGGATAACTGTGTGCTCGCGGCCGAGCGTTCTGATGAGATTTCGCACCTCGATTATCTGCTTCGGGTCAAGGCCTACCGTAGGCTCGTCGAATATAAGGACCTTGGGGTTGCCCACAAGAGCCTGAGCGATGCCCACTCTCTGGCGGTATCCCTTGGAAAGATTCTTGATAAGGCGCTTCTTTACGTCTGATATGCGGGTCACCTTGCATACCTCGTCAAGATGCTTTTTGCGGTTGTACTTGCATCCCTTGAGCTCGTATACGAAATCAAGATATTCAATAACTGTCATATCTCCGTAAACGGGAGGCTGCTCGGGAAGAAATCCGATAAGCTTCTTTGCTTCGTCGGGCTTTTCGGAGATATCTACTCCGCCTATCTTTACCGTTCCCGCGTTTGAGGAAAGATAGCCTGTCATAATATTCATACAGGTAGACTTGCCCGCGCCGTTGGGGCCGAGGAAGCCTACTATCTCTCGCTCTCCTGCGGTAAAGGATATATTGTCAAGAGCAACGTTCGTGCCGTATACCTTGACAAGACCTGATACTTCTATCATTTTTACCTCACAATATATATACATTTTTATGTACAACTTACTAATTTAACAGTATACCACAAACGATGCCCTTTTGTATAGACAAAAATTGAATTTTTTTATAGAAATACCTGTTATTTGCAAGGGATATTGATCATTTGCCATTCCTTTCCTGTGCACCTGTTTCAGTTTTTTGTAGTTTTTATTGCCTGTAGTTTGAAGTTTTTTCAAAGATGCGGAAACTTTTTTCAAAAAAGCGACATTAATGCGATTTGCAGTATAATGAAAAAGCCTTGCTGAAACTGCAAGGCTTTTTCTCTATGCTTTTGACATTATTCGCTTTTTATGATAGAATATATCCGTTATTCGTCATCAAGGCAATCTGTTCCGTTGAGGACGGGCATTACCTGCTCAATGGCGGTCTTTGCATCGTCCCAGGGCTCCTTCGAATAGCGATAGTCAAAGCTTTTCACAAAGCGGTCTATCTTATCCTGACGGTCGGCAAGGACACGCTCCTCAAGCTTATATACGCTTTTATAGAAGTCTGCGAAGGTCTTTCCCTTCATTCTTGCCTTTGCCGCCGCAACGTACTGCGCGAAATGGGGCAGGCAGAAATAAGGCTGTGCCATACACTTATATTTGAAATCGGGATCAGACTCCCAGAGAAGCGCCGCAGTTCCCATCATTTTTTCAAAATTTGATTCAACGCGGCCACAGATATAGCAGTCCTCAGAAAGCCCTTTCAGCTTTTTTGCGCTCTCTGCGCCTGAAAGCGCAGGCGCAAGTCCCGGCTTTTTCAGCATCTTATCGACCTCGGCAAGGTGGCTCTGCAAAATAAGGGACAGGGGAAGTCGCTTCCCTCTCTGCATCATTTTTGTGTAATGATCGGGGCAAAAGCCCTGCTCGTTTGTCTTCTGACGCACATCGGGCTCCATCATTGATGCGCCCAGTATCAGATCAAGCTCGTTCAGCTCGAGCATTCTGCGGAGTCTGCAAAAGGGGCATCCGCGGCTCTCGTCCTGCTGACCTTTTTCAAATGCTTCGTTTACAGGGATTGTATATATCTGTTCCATAGCATCCTCTTTTCCTTTATTCTTTAACAACATTATAAACTATTTCGGGGAGTTTTTCAACATGAATATTCCTTATATAACAAACAATGAAAACGGCTGGCTCACTGTGGAGGGCATAGGTGACTTTTCCGTTTTCCGAACCTTTGACTGCGGACAGTGCTTTCGCTTTGATCCCGCATCCGATCCATCTCACGTTTTCGAGGTTGAGGGCATCGCCTTTAACAAATATGTTCGCTTTGCCGAAAACGGCGACGGCAAGCTTTACGTAAAGTCAAGTGAAGAGGATTTTCACGCCCTCTGGTATCCCTATCTTGCATTTGACTGCGATTACGATGCAATAAACGAAAAAGTACTCACCTCCCTTTCGGGAAATGATGCGCTGCATATGAAAAGGGCGTACGAGGCCTCAAGGGGTATACACATTCTCCGTCAGGATCCTTGGGAAGCTCTTTGCTCCTTTATCATTTCTCAGAACAACAATATTCCGAGGATCAAAAAGATAATTGCCGCCCTCTCTGAAAAATACGGCAAGAGGATCGAGGGGGGCTACGCATTCCCCACCGCAGAGGCTCTGCGGGATGCGGGAGAGGCAGCTATATTTGACCTCCGCACAGGATTTCGGGCAAAATACATATACGACGCCGCCTGCAAGGTCTCCTCGGGGGAGCTTTCTCTTGAAAAAGTAAAGTGCGCCGCTACCTATGAGGAAGCGGATTCTCTCCTTCGCTCAGTCAAGGGTGTTGGTCCTAAGGTTTCTGCCTGCGCACTTCTTTTCGGATTTGAACGTCTTGATGCTTTTCCCATTGACGTTTGGATAAAAAGAGTTATTGAAAAGAGATTTGAAAATGGACTTGACCACACGCTTTTCGGAGAATATGCAGGTATCGCTCAGCAATATCTTTTCTACTATGAGCGATACATTTCCGGCTCCGACAATGATTGACAAAATATAAGGGCTGTTATATAATGTAAATGATAATTTTTAGAAAGCGGTATTCATTATGAAAAAGTCAACAAGGGTTTCCCTTATAATCGTTGCTGCGATCCTTTTTGCTGCGGGGATCGGCGTTCTTATTTATGCGGCTGTATCCTCGTTCGCTCCCGCCTCTGACGGCGATACCGTTGAGACCCGGCACGCAGAAACTGAATACATATATGACGATGAGGGAAATATTAAGAGTGAGATATACTATAAAAACGACAAGTACAACGGTCAAACAGATTATTATCTTTCCAATGATAAAAAGACCCACTACGTTATCAAATATGACAAGGATAACAAGGAGATCGGCAGCACTGTTACAAAATACAATTCCCTCGGAACTATCATAAGCATTCAGGAAAAGGAAATGGGCGAGGTCACAAGCCTTTGTGAATACGACTACTACGACGACCTTACAACTCCTAAGATCAAGACTGAAAAGACTTATGCAGACGGTGTTGAAAACGCTGTAAAGACTTATTTTGCAGAGGACGGGCACAAGACCCGCGTTATGGAATACAAAGACGGAGATCTTGTTTCCGACACCTATTATGATGAAAAAGGCAACGTTATTGAAAACGGCGGTGAGACAGTTGAAGAATAAAATAATTATTGCGGCGGCCGTTCTTTCTGTTGTCACGCTTCTCTCCTCCTGTTCAGGGGACAAGCCCAACAATGCACCTGACGACACTACCGCAAAGGAGTATCCCGAAAACGGAGTTTACTACGAGTATTCCTCAGGCGGTAATTCGGAAAGAGTGGTTTCTTCCATTACCTTCAAGGACGGACTTGCCATTTCCTCAAACGAGTATGATTACTGGGAGGACGGAAAGCTGAAGACAGTTACCACAAAGGTTGGAGACAAAACTGTTGAGGCCTGGAACTACCTTTACTCTGAGGACGGCGTTCTTTCTCAGATGGTGCGAACCTTTACTGAAGACGGGGCTGAGTGCCGCGATGACTACAAATACAACAAGGATGGAAAGCTTGACTCTCTCTCATGGTATACGGGTGAGGACTACGAGGGCGGATACCGATACTCCTACAACGATAAAGGAAATCCTACTCTTGAAGAGCAGCTTGACCGCAACGGCGACGTTATTACTTATACTGAATATAATTTTAATGAGAAGGGCTATACTGAGGCTGCCTATCACTATCAGTACGGAAGCGTTGAAAGCCACCGCATCTACGAGTACGACAGCGAGAACAACCTTATCGCCATAGTATCCTATGACAGAAAGGACAACGTTACGGGAAGTGTTGGCTATCAGTACAACAAGGACGGCAAGCTTTCAAGAACTACCGAGTATGACAAGGACAAAAACGTTATCTCCTATACTGAATCCCTTTACGACAGCGACGGATTTAACTACCGCGATATCTACTACGAGGACGGAAAGCCCATCTACTGCTATGACTATACTCCCGACGGCCCCCCCATTATGAGTATGTATTAATTTACCCAAATTTCGGCAAATTACTTGATTTTTCCCTCTGTTGGTAGTACAATATTTGTGTATAAAATGAACGAAAAGAAAGGTTTGGATAATAAAATGTCTAATATCAAAAGAATCGGTGTTCTTACAAGCGGCGGCGATGCCCCCGGAATGAACAACGCTGTTCGCGCCGTTACTCTTGCGGCTCTTGCTCAGGGTATTGAGGTTATCGGTATTTTGGGCGGATACAGCGGTCTCGTTAAAGATAACGTTCGCACTCTCACCGCAAAGGATGTTTCCGGTATAGTTGGTAACGGAGGTACTGCTCTTTACTCTGACAGATGCCACGAGTTCAAGACCGAAAAGGGTATGGCTAAGGCTGTGGCTACCTGCAAGAAGTACCAGATAGACGGTATCATCGCCTGCGGAGGAGACGGAACATTCCGCGGAGCTACCGACCTCTCTAATCTCGGAATCCCCACCATTGGCATTCCCTGCACCATTGACAACGATATTACATCTACCGATTACGCAATCGGCTATGATACAGCAATGAACACTGTTATCCAGATGATCGACAGACTCCGCGACACCTGCGAGTCTCACGCTCGCTGCAACGTAGTTGAGGTTATGGGTAACCACGCAGGCGGTATCGCCGTTCAGACTGCAATTGCTACCGGCGCTGTTGGCTGCGTTATCGCAGAAACTCCCATTGAAGAGGATGCGATCATCGCAAAGATCAATGCTCACAAGGCAGCGGGTCAGCGCAGCTTCATCGTTGTTGTTTCTGAGCTCATCCCCAATTATGCCGATCCCGCTTTTGCTAAGCGCATTCAGGATGCAACCGAAGTTGAAACAAAGTTTGCCCGTCTCGCTCACGTTGTTCGCGGCGGCGACCCCACCCTCCGCGACAGAGTTACTGCAGCCAAGATGGGTGCGCGTGCCGTTAAGGAGCTTCTCGGCGGCAAATCCAATATCGTAGTTTGCGAGCAGAACGGTGAGATCGTTTGCCTCGATATCAACTTCGCTCAGACTGCTGACCGTATTTATAAGGGAAAGGCAAAGCCTGAGGAGATCGAGAAGTATTCCGCTGAGGAGCAGGCAATTATTATGGCTACCGTTGAAAAGAAGCAGAACTACTTCAAGGAAATGATGGCCCTCGCTGACGAGATCAGCGGCTGATCTGATTGAATTCAAAACCTGATGTGCAGAGCACATCAGGTTTTTTTTCACTCTTCTCGCTTCACTGAAAAAGACCGCCGAAGCGGTCTTTTTCTAAATGTTGATTCCAAAATAAGCAAGGATAGTTTGTGCGATCCCAAGATAAACGAGAAGGGAGAGCACGTCAACGATGGTGGTAATAAGAGGACTCGCCATAACGGCAGGGTCAAGACCTATACGCTTTACAAGAATGGGAAGCATACCGCCGGACACCTTTGCGATTATTACGGTTATTGCAATTGCAATGCTTACCACAAGGCTCACCGCAAGACTCACCTCAAGGCCGTGCTCCGCACGGTTTACGTCATTGAAAACGTACATCTTTCCGAAATTTACGATTCCGAGGGAAAGGCCGCAAAGGATAGCCACCATCCCCTCCTTCCAGAGCACCTTAAGAAAGTCGCGCATGGTGATATCACCGAGAGACAGCGCACGAATGACTGATACGGATGCCTGGCTGCCTGCGTTACCGCCCGTACCCATAAGCAGGGGGACGAATGCTGTTAAGATAGGCAGAGTTGCAAGAGATCCTTCAAAATGAGTAAGGATCTTTGAAGTGAAGGTTGCGGATATCATAAGGATAAGAAGCCACGGAATTCTGTTTTTCCAGGTCTCAAAGATTCCCGTTTTCAGATAGGGCTTATCGGAAGGGGTGATCGCCGCCATCATTTCGATATCCTCGGTATCCTCCTCCTGGATAACGTCCAAGGCGTCGTCTACGGTGACGATACCTACAAGTCTTTGCTCCGAGTCTACTACGGGCATTGCGATAAAGTCGTACTTTGACATTGCCAGAGACACGTCCTTTTTATCGTCATCCGTATGAACGAACACGGGGTCATCGATCATAATATCGGTAATTGGAGTATCCTCCTCTGCAAGGAGGAGCTGCTTTACCGTTACAACACCCAGAAGCACGCGCTTTTCATCCGTTACGTAGCAGGTATAAATAGTCTCCTTCTCAACGCCCTGACGGCGGATGGTCTTGAAAGCATCGGCAACGGTAAAATGAGTCTTCAGCCTTACGAACTCCATGGTCATAATGGTACCTGCGGAGTCCTCAGGGTAATTAAGGAGCTTATTGATCTGTCGACGTCTCTCCGTATCCGTATGATTAAGGATCCTTCTTACTACGCTTGCGGGCATTTCCTCAATAATATCAACGGTATCGTCAAGGAAGAGGTCAGCCATAATATCTGAAAGCTCACGGTCTGTAAAGCCTTCTATAAGGGCCTGCTGCAGGTCTGTCTCCATTTCGACGAACACCTCTGATGCAAAGTCCTTATGAAGGACCCGGAACATTATGGGTACCTCATCTTTTGGAAATTTATCAAAGAGAAGAGCAACGTCTGCGGGCTCTTCATCGCAAAGCAGGTCTCGAAGCTCACGGTACTTCTTTTCATCAAGAAGCCTTCTTACTTCTGAGATCATCTATGCCACCTGCCTTTCTTTGAGTTTTATCTGATTATTCACAGTAAGCTACAGTCGCAGCTCTTTTGATGTTTGTGAGAGTAGCCTTCATATCGCTTGAGCCGAAGGCAGCGCTGCCCACAACAAACACGTTTGCTCCCGCTCTGGCGCAAAGAGCTGCAGTCTCAGCATTAATACCGCCATCCACCTGAATGCTTATGTCGCCATCTGCTATATAGTCTCTGATCTTTCTGATCTTCCCGGTCATGTTCATATACTTCTGACCTGAAAAACCGGGTTCAACGGTCATAACGAGCACCATATCACAATAGTCTATTAAAGAATACACGTCTTCCGCAAGCACTGCAGGCTTCAAAGCTACTGCCGCAAGCATACCGTAGTCGTGTATCTCCTCGAACATACTGATGATCGAGTCCTCGTCCGCAACATCGCTATGAATGGTTACGATATCGGCGCCGGCATTTGCCAAGCGTTCGATATACTTCTCGGGGCACACGGTCATCATATGAGCGTCGATTGGGAGATCTGTAATCTTGCGGACCTGCGCCAGAAGATCGAATCCTATACTGAGGTTTGGAACATATACGCCGTCCATAATATCAAAGTGGATAGTATCGGCCCCTGCCGCCTCGGCGCGGCGCACCTCCTTTTCAATATTGAGAAGGTCTGATGCAAAAATGCTGGGGGATGTAAGAATTTTCATAGGGTACCTCACGGGGAAAAATATTATTATCTATAATTTTGGAATTGACGTCCTTTCAAAGCAAAAAACACAATTAACCCGGATTTATCATCTGTTCTGCGTTTTTCTGCACATTTCGCTTTGTATCACTCGTCAAAGTTTTAACATAAAATATACTGACAGCAAAAGCTGTCTCAAATCAGTGCCCCCGTCGGCAAAAAGCGTAAAGGAAGGTCAAAGTAAAGGAAGTGGGGCACACGCTAAGAGCCGTCGGTTTATATACAGGCTGTTGCACCTTGTGCGGCAGCCTTTTTAAATGGAAAATGAAGAATGAAAAATGAAAAATTATTGTAGAAAACCGTCTGCGGTTTTCTTTATTTCTCTTCTCTATTCGCTTTTCAAAAGGCAGACTGCATGGGCGGCGATGCCCTCAAGGTTTCCCGTAAATCCCATTTTTTCTTCAGTGGTGGCCTTTACGTTAAAGCGGGAAACATCAATACCTGCATACCTTGCAACGGTCTCTCTCATTTTCTGAATATAGGGAGCCATTTTCGGCTGCTGGGCAACTATGGTGGAATCAATATATTCTATCTCAAAGCCGTTTTCCGAAAGCTTTTCAGCTACCTTTTCGAGAAGGAGCATTGAGTAGATATTCTTATAGGTCATATCGTTATCGGGGAAAAGATTGCCTATATCTCCAAGGCCTGCGGCACCGAGAAGAGCGTCACATATTGCGTGGCACAAAACGTCGCCGTCGGAATGGGCTTTAAGGCCATAGGGGCAATCAAATTCAACTCCGCCGATTATCATCTTTTTTCCGTCCTCAAAGCGGTGAGCATCGTATCCGTGACCTATTCTCATTTTTTTGCCTCCTTGTTCTGCCTGTATGATATTATGGCCTCTGCCAGCATCAGATCGTCGGGATTTGTGAGCTTTATATTCTCCCTGCCGCACTCGCAAAGCTTGACCTCAAAGCCAAGACGCTCGCAAAGCATACAGTCGTCGGTAACAGTAGCCTCATCCCTCTTTGCCATATAAGCCGAAACGCGGTAAACGTCGTTCTGAAAGACCTGAGGAGTCTGGACGAGCCATATCTTTTCTCTGTCTGTAGTTTTTTCAATAATTCCGTTTTTATCGGCGATCTTTACGGTATCCTCAGATTTATGCGCCGCTGCCGCTGCTCTGTGCTTATGCGCTGCCCTTACGGTCTTCTCTATCATTTCGCTCGTAACAAGGCAACGTGCCGCATCGTGAATGGCCACGTACTTTGACTTTTCGCTGACAGAGTCAAAGCCGCGAAGAGCCGAGTCCTGACGGGTCTCGCCGCCGGAAACGAACCTTGATATCTTTTTAAAGCTATAAGGCTCAAGCATTTCGGAAAGCGCCTCCGTATCTCCAACAAGGATTATCTCGTCAATGAGACTGCAATTCTCAAACGCCTCCACTGTTCGAACAACACAAGGAACTCCGAGAACTTCAACGTATTGCTTCTTCACCTTGCCGCCGAAACGGGTTCCGTTACCTGCCGCAAGTATTACTGCCGACGTATACTTTCCCATTATGATCTCCTTATTTCAAAACCTAACGGTAATTCTCAAAATACATATACAGATAAATTATATCACAACGATACACTTTATGCAAACATATTTTAATTTTTTTAGTAGCATATTTGGATTTTTAGGGCATGTTATTTTATTGTTTGCAACAAAAAAGCGCCTGCCTCAATATGCAGGTGCTTTTTTGTTATAAAATGGAAATTATGCCGAAATGGACCCTGCTATAATACAGGTAAGAATAAAAGCATCCTTGCCTGTTAGAATACCATCACCATCAAGATCTGCCTCAATGAAGGCACTACTTCCAGCGTCTACAGCTTTATTTCCCGCCAAGATACCACATATTAAATTGGAATCCTTTCCGTTAACAACACCGTTTTCATCAATATCACCGCGGGCTAATTCTGGAGTTAATGATTCACCAAGGAATACAATCTCAGCATTTGTAAGATAGTTGTTATTAGAAGCGATACTAATAGCATTCCACTGTTTCTCGTTTCCTCCGTAATATACGGTTGTAAAGCTTACACAAACTTCGAACGACCACTCGCCAATGTTCATCATGCTCTTTGGTATGGTTACACTTGTAAGATTCGTGCACCATCCAAATGCACCTTCTCCAATACTCGTTACTCCTTCTGGGATAGTTACACCTGTTATGCTTGTACAAAAAACGAATGCAGAATCACCAATACTCGTTATTTCGTCAGGAATCACGCTATTATTACATCCCTGAATCAAAGCCTTATCTGCAGTTCTTATAATGCAGTTATCTTTGGAATAATATACTTGATTATCAGAATCTACCATTATGGAAGCAAGACTATCACAAGCTGAAAATGCACAAACGCCAATGCTTGTCACTCTGTCAGGAATGGTAATACTTGCAAGACTTGTGCAACCATAGAATGCATAACTGCCAATGCTCGTCACGCTGTTAGGGATGGCTATGTTTGCAAGACTTGTACATCCAAAGAATGCATCACTGCCAATGCTCGTCACGCTGTCAGGGATGGTTATGCTTACAAGACTTGTGCAGTCGTAGAATGCATAACTGCTAATCAATGTGGTTCCGCTTTTTACTATACAACTACCATCAATAGAATCTTTAGCACTTATTAAATATTTACCAATATAAAGAACATCATTTTCCCAATTTTTACTTTCGTTATAATATCCGGAGTTATAGAATGCTGAATTACCGATATTAGTTACCCCATCTAATATGGTTATACTTGTAAGATTTGAGCACCAATTAAATGCCCCATCCCCAATACTCAATACGCTTTCGGGAAGGAGTATACTTGTAATGCTCCAACACTGATAAAATGCAGAATCACCAATACTCAATACACTTTTGGGGATCGTTATATTTGTTAAACTTCTACAATGGTAGAATGCAGAATCGCCAATACCCGTTATTCCTTCTGGTATGATACTATTATTGCATCCCTGAATCAGAACTCTATCTGAAGTTCTTATAATACAGTTTCCTTCAGAATAGTAAAATTTATTGTCAGTATCGACAATTATGGATGCGAGATTGTCACAAGCTAAAAACGCACCATACCCAATACTAGTTACGCTCTCAGGTACTGTTATACTCGTAAGGCTATCACACCAACAGAATGCAGAATTACCTATATTTATTACGCCTTCGGGTATAACTATACTTGTAAGACTCTCGCAATACCCAAAAGCACTATCACCAATACTTATTACTGAATCAGGAATGGTTATGTTTGCAAGTTTTGTACAACTGCGAAATGCCTTGTTTCCAATACTCGTTATGCTCTCGGGCAGGATTATACTTACAAGGGTTGAGCAATAATAAAATGCCTCATTTCCAATTCTTGTAACTGGATATCCCTCAATGGTTGCGGGAATATCAAGCTCAGTCGCGCTTCCTGTGTAATCGGCAATGGTAACTTCGTCGCCAATAATTTCGTACACAAGTTCTTCTATAGCCTTTGTCGCCGATGCAGGAGGGGCAGACAGCGGAACCATAACGGCCGTAACAATCACGGCAAGAAACATAGCAAGCACCTTTCTTGTTAAATGTATTTTCATTTTATCCTCCTATGATCTGCAGACAGCAAACGATCCGCTGCCTGAATATTATATTACTATAACACCATTATAGTACTTTTCCGTTTTCTTTTCAACACGCCCATTGATTTTTGGCACATTTGTACATTAAATTTTAATCAGCATGAAAAATCCGCCCGATAGGCGGATTTTAACTACAATTTTTCATTCTTCATTTTTCATTATCACAAAAAGCACCCCGAAGGGTGCTTTTCCTTATACTCTTTCAAGCTCTTTGAGTGCCGCTTTTCTGTATTCGGGAGTTGCCCACACCTTATAGGAAAGGACCTGTGTGATGGTCTCGCCGCCGGAAACGAACCTTGATATTTTTTTAAAGCTATAAGGCTCAAGCATTTCGGAAAGCGCCTCCGTATCTCCAACAAGGATTATCTCGTCAATGAGACTGCAATTCTCAAACGCCTCCACTGTTCGAACAACACAAGGAACCCCGAGAACTTCAACGTATTGCTTCTTCACCTTGCCGCCGAAACGGGTTCCGTTACCTGCCGCAAGTATTACTGCTGACGTAAACTTTCCCATAAGCACCTCCGAAAATACTGATACAGATTAATTATAACACACACGCACACTTTATGCAAACATATTTTAAAAAAGCTCCAACAAAAAATATGGCATGAGTTCAAAATATTCCGGTTAATACAATATTTTACAAAACTTTGTTTTATTCACAAAATATTCATTTTTATAGTCTATACTGTTATAGATAATGATTATAATTCAAAAGGAGATATAGATATGGCAAATCTTAATAAGCTTCCTTCTCCCATTGGCGTAAAGGGACCTGTTCTCACCATCGTTATGGACGGTGTTGGTATTGCAAAGGACTGCGCAGGCAACGCTGTAAAGCGCGCTTACACTCCCACTCTTGACGCAATTATGGAAAAGTATCCCATGGTTTCCCTCAAGGCTCACGGTACAGCCGTTGGTCTTCCCTCTGACGATGATATGGGTAACTCCGAGGTAGGCCACAATGCACTCGGCTCAGGTCAGGTATTTGCTCAGGGCGCAAAGCTCGTTTCCAACTCCATCGAGTCCGGCAAGCTCTTCACATCTGACGCTTGGAAGGCTGAGATCGCAAACGTTCTTGACAACAACGGAACACTTCATTTCCTCGGACTTTTCTCCGACGGTAACGTTCACTCTCATATCGACCATCTTAAGGCTCTCATTGCTCACGCTAAGGAAGACGGTGTTAAGCGCGTTCGCGTTCACATCCTTCTTGATGGCCGTGACGTTGGCGAGACAAGCGCACTTGATTACGTTCTTCCCTTTGAGGAATATATCGCTTCCCTTCGTGACGACAGCTTTGACATCATGATCGCTTCCGGCGGCGGAAGAATGGTTATCACAATGGACCGTTACGAGGCTAACTGGTCTATGGTTGAAAAGGGCTGGCAGACTCACGTTCTCGGCGAGGGCAGACAGTTTGCATCCGCTGAGGAGGCTATCAACACATACCGCGCTGAAACAAAGGCTATTGACCAGGATCTTCCTCCCTTTGTAATTGCAAAGGACGGCGAGCCCGTTGGTACCATCAACGACGGCGACAGCGTTATTTTCTTCAACTTCCGCGGTGACCGTTCCATCGAGATCTCCAAGACCTTTGAGGCAGGTGCGGACTTCGACAAGTTCGACCGCAAGAGAGTTCCCAGCGTTGCATATGCAGGTATGCTTGAGTACGACGGCGACCTCCACATTCCTTCCCGCTATCTTGTATCTCCTCCCGAGATCACAAATACAATGGGCGAGTACCTTGCAAACGCAGGTGTGGCTCAGTACGCTATCTCCGAGACACAGAAGTACGGCCACGTAACATACTTCTGGAACGGCAACAAATCCGGCAAGTTCTCTGAAGAGCTTGAAACATACGTTGAGATCCCCTCAGACGTTGTTCCCTTTGAGCAGAGACCCTGGATGAAGTGCGCTGAGATCACAGACGCTCTCATTGAAGCTATGAAGAGCGGCAAGTATCCCGCAATGCGCGTGAACTTCCCTAACGGCGACATGGTTGGTCACACAGGTAACATCGAGGCTACTATCTGCTCCATGGAGGCTCTTGACCTTCAGCTGGCAAGAATCCTTGCTGTAGTTGACGAGCTTCAGGGCGTTGCTCTTATCACAGCTGACCACGGTAACGCTGACGAGATGTACGAGACAGACAAGAAGGGTGACCCCAAGGTAGGTAAGGACGGCTCTTACAAGGCTAAGACCAGCCATACTCTCAACCCCGTTCCCTTCATCATTTACGATAATTTCTATGCTGACAAGTATACTGTAAAGGCAGACGAGGGTAATTTCGGACTCTCAAACGTTGCTGCTACCGCAGTTAACTTCCTCGGCTACGAGGCTCCCGATATGTGGGATGAATCCATTATCAAGTAATCTATCAGATAAAAGAAAAAGGACTGCTCTGCAGTCCTTTTTCTTTTATAGTCCTCTTTTACGAAGATCGGATATGAGCTCTACGTAAAACTCACGCACGTCAAACCCGTCGATATTCTCGCGGTTCAGGTCGATCATGTCCCCGTGGGATATGCCGCGTTCCCCCTCATTGTAGAGTATCCTGCAGCTCTCTCCGAAGGCAAAGGAATCCACAGACACAAGCCCATCATTCTCTCCGTCGTGCTTTTTGACCATGGGGTATGAAACGTTCAGTGGGAACTTTCCTCCGGTCCTCTTTTTCAGAACGCTTCCGATACTCTGGCAGAATATGCCTTCGGGCACTGTGAGCTCTCTGTCATACACAGAGCACCTTTCTGCCGTAAGGTCGGTTACCGCTGAGATAAAATCAGGCTCCGTATCTCCAAGCACTCTTGCGGCCTTATTGTATGCTGCCGCCGCCTTATCCTTTATGCCCGCTCCAAGCTTTGACAGGAGATGATCTGCAAAATTACAGCCTCGGTGAGGCGTGTTTACGGTAGTTAAGGATGCCACCATATGGGAAACACCGAGCCTTGCAATTGCATATCTTGAATCAAGTCCGCCCTTGGAGTGCGCGATTATATTCACCTTTTCGCATCCCGTTTCTTTCACGATCTCCTTTATACGAGCCGCAAGCTCCTTAGCAGAGGAAGGCACGGACAGGGCAGACTGATGATTTCCGTAATACACCGTTGCTCCGTTTCTTATAAGCTCCGCAGGTACTCTTCCCCAGTAATTAAGCTTTCTTGAGTCTCTGAAAAACACTCCGTGGACCATAAGGATGGGATATTTCGTTTTACAAATCCGTTCCTTTTCCCTTTTCTTATTAAGCTGCGCCTTTTCAGCCTCAACCACCACTTCCCTTGAGCAGATATCGATTATTCTTTTCAGGGCAAAAAGATGAGCTATGGGCACAGGTCCGCAGATAAGTCCTATTATTCTCTGCTTTATTCCAAGCTGAACGCTTGTCAGATAAACAGAGATGATACCGTTCCAGAAAAGGATCAGATGAGCTATGTATGACACAAGAGCTGACCACAGGCACAGGGATACGTCACCAAGGGACAGTATTGCAAGCAGCACGTGAAAGACGGCTGATACTGCAACGGAAAACACAAAGATTATAAGCGCTTCGGTACCGTGGCAAAGGACCTTATTTCGAAAGCCCGACTGTGCATAATCAAGAAAGCCGCAAAGGCAGTTCACAAGCAAAAACGATGCGATCACCGGAATAAGCGCCCAAATGTCCCGCTTTAAAAGGATAAAAGAATTTGCTGAAAAGCAAAACAACACTGAAAATATGACCCGTAAGATTGTTCGCATTCTGATCATTTTTCGAACTCTTTTCATTTATTGCTTTCTCTTTGACAAAGCTTCCTTAATCCATCTGTAGGTATACACCCAATTACAGGTGTTGCACGCCTCTTTATAGGGCATACCCGTTGCAATAAAGCACAAAGGCTTTATCGTTGCCACGGTCTTCATTACGAAGAAGCATATTACGAGATTGAGGAACGTCATAAACAGGATCTTAATGATATTAGAGTTGGAAAAACCAACTGAGAACATCATACTGAGAAGGATATTATGCATAAGGTAAATGGGAAGAGACAGAGGAACGAGGGGTATCCTCTTTGTGAACCAACTTTGTTTATTAAAGTTCTGCTTGAATATTAAAAACAGGATCGACGCAAGCAACACCTCAAAGCCCGCAGCCTGATGCTGATAAGCCTGATTGTATTGACCCGTTTCCACAGTTCTCACATATGTACCGATAATTATGATGACCCATACGACGACAGCAGAGGGAACAAGTATCCAATTGGATATCTTCTTTTCAAGGCTTCCGAGTGCATATCCGATAATAAACGGGCAGAGATAGCCGCTGAAAAACTCAAGCTTTGTTATAAAATCAAAATTAAGGAACTGATCCACAGCGGTTGGAAGGAGAAGCATTGCAATAAGCTTGAAGGTGGGAAGAAAAGCAAGGATAGCTACAAATATCTTACCCTTTTTATCAAGAGCTCTGATTCCTCCCGAGATAACGGGAGAGATCAGATATACTGCGATCAGAGTATACATATACCACAGATGAGCAGATGCGGGGCTATGGAAGGACGTAAGAATTCTGTTATAAAGAGACACGGGAGAGAAATCTCTTGCAAGGAACATTGACCACAGAATAGCAACTACCGTCCAGCCGCAAAGTGGGAGCACAAGACGGGGCAATCTCTTTTTCATAAGCACCGAGATATCCGCAGTCTTTTCGCTTGATATAAGCAGATATCCTGACATCATGAAAAACAACGGCACGGCAGTAAACGCAAAGCTTGTGATTATATTCATAAACTGCCAATCAAGGTCTACTTCCCCTCTTAAGGGACCTGCCGCCGTATGCATAAAGATAACGCATATTGCGGCGATTATTCTCAGATAATCAAAATAATATATATGCTGTCTTTCTTTCATTTTTTACCTCACGATCTCGTTTTCGGCTTTTTTCGCCACATTACATAATAAAGGGGCAGCGCAGCCAAGGGGAAAAGCATTGCAACAAGCATTCCGCATTTCATTCCGAGCTGCTCTGTAGTTATTCCAAGCTGATCAGCCAAGGGGCAAAGGATGCTGAGCGTGCTTACCGCATCCGTAACGGCACCCACAAGCTGAGGGACGACGGATGCTCCAAGATCGCCTCCTGCCGCCATCATTGCAAAAATGAATACTCCTCCGTTAGGAAAACGCTCCGTTGATACAACAAGGTTTCCCGGCCAAAGCATTGAAACGAAGAATCCGCAAAGAGCGCAGGCAAGAAGTCCGACAAGGGGCACATTTACAAAAACTGCCGTAGCATAGCACAGACAGGCGCCCACTCCGCCGAAAAATATTACTCTGCCTATGTTCTTGCCGAATTTTGCATAAAGAGTTCTTCCAAGGCCGAGAGCCGCTCCGAAAAGGGCAACGCCGAATATATCGCCCCACATTTTTTCAATGCCGAGGGCATTTTCAATATAGGTCGAGCTCCACTGCGCCATTGTGCACTCAGCAGCTCCTCCGAGAAAGATTGCTGCAACACAGGCCCAAAGGCTTTTGTTTTTCAGATACTTCAAAACGCCGCCTGTACGCTCCTCAGTCTTAAGAGGTGGGATACTCACCGTTGCATAAAGAATTGCCGAAAGAACAGGTACTGCGCTAAAGGCAAGGACCAAAAAGGGCCAGCTCTCTCTGCCGAAAAAGTGGATAAACAGCGTTGCAAGGGGAACTATTCCCACAACACCCCATGCATAAACGGAATGGAGCTTTGACATCTCACGGTCGGGATCCTTTGCGGGAAGAGCCGCGATCACAGGGCTTATTAGCACCTCGCCAAGGCCTGCTCCGGCTGAGAATATCACCGTTCCCAAGAGTAGCACGGGATAGACAAAGCGCGGCGCTACCCACGATGCCGCAGTAAACACAATAAGTCCGAGGGCTGTAAGACACGGCATTGCTCTTACCGTTTTCTCAATATTGAATCTATGCGAGAAAAAGGAAAAGGCCAGGTCAACAAGGAGCTGTGTCACAAAATTCACAAGAACGAGAGTTCCGAGAAGTGTGAACGATATGCCGTAGAGCTCTCTGAACGTGAGAAACAAAAGGGGAGGAAGATTGCCCACCACCGACATTGAAACGTTTGAAAGGTAGCAGGCGCTCTTCAGCCTCTTATACTTATTTTCCATGATTATACGTATCAGCCGTGAATATCGTCTGAGTCGATACCTTCGTCGCCGTCGCCGTCAACGTATTCACGCATTCCCACTCTGCGGGCGCGGCGCTCCTCCTCGACCATTGAGGAAAGAAGCTCCTTTACCTCGCGAGGGCGCTTTACGTGCTTTATATCAAACTCGCCCATACTCTTATCTGCTGTACAGCAATGGATGGTGCCGACGCCGAAAATACGCTCCCAGAAGGAACGGCGAAGTGTAAGGTCAAGTATTCTGTAAAGGCGTACCTCGTCCTCGGTGCGGGAGAAAAAGCCTGTATCTATGAGAAGCTTTTCATCTGTGAGAAAATATCTTGTGAATGACCAGGGCAGACCGAATACGGTTCTCTTTCTGTCCTTCCATATGTATTCAATAGTATTTTTATCAGCCATAGTTTTATCTCCTTTTTATGATACTCTAATTTTATCACATAAGAAAACATAAATCAACCGTTATAATGATAACTCGTCTGTTTTTGGAAAAGCGTGACAAAATGTATTGATTTCTACTTTCATTTGCATACGGGTGCACCAAGGCGCTCCCCTACGGCAGAATTGTAGATTTTGTCTGTTGACTTTTACGGTATGGGCGACCATAGCAGAAATGTTCCATGTCTGCTATGCTCGCCCCTACGATTAATTTTTTACTTTTGCCTTTGATCCACTTTGTTAGTTTGAAGTTTTTTGAAGGTGCGGAAACTTTTTTCAAAAAAGGTTCTGCGTATCCCCACAGATAAACCCGAATTTGTACTTAGGCTACGCTTGACCGATCGGAGCGAATGAAAACAGCCGGAGCTTGTAAGCTCCGGCCTTTATTTTATTATATACTATCAATCTGTCAGCGTTACTGCTTTATAGTTTACAAAGCTCTTGAGGTTTCTTTCCGAAACGACGGATATGAGGATATCTGCGCCGCTTTTCAGAATATCGTTCTTATTACTATAGATCGAGAACGACCAATTATAATCACTTTTATAAAACGAATCCTTCAAAAAGGGAACCAACGCTACATTTGCCGAGTCAATCATACAATAAATGCTTGGGGATGCAGTATTATGATCGTTCTGATAGGTATATCTATACAGCTTATCGCTATATCCGCGATCATTACCCGTTGTGCACTCATACGCAAACTGATACTGACCCCATGCGGTTCGGGGCACATAATTAACAATGCGGGCCGTATTGCCGCTCTTTAACGTATACTGAGGAGCGTACTCTCTGAAATATGAATAATATCCAATATACCATGCCATATCCTTCATATACGTCTCCATATAGTTTATCTGATACTCGCTCTTATCGTGGATGACCACCGAGGGATAATCCTCTGCGATCATATCCATGATCTCCCTATAGCCTATAAAGCCTGCGTGCTGATTCCAATGAGTATCATATTTATTATAGAGATTCCTTTCGGGGGACTCCTCACGAGCGCTTGCCAACGCCCACCTCAGATCAACGTATTCCACGCCGGACTCATCAAGTATCTCGCAGAACTGGTCTATTCTTCTGTACTCCCCCATTTCATATCCCTCGGGCATATACTCAGAATACACCGTATTCTTATTGGGTGCGATGGCTACGTAGTATTTCATACCGTTTGCCTCTGCCCAATCACTGCTGCTCTTCAAAAGCCTTACCGTGCGGTCATATATAGTTTTGCTGAGAAAGCCCTTACCCGTGAAGGTATCGACACTGTCGGCATAGAACATATATCCGTCATATCCGACGATAACGTTGTTGCAGACAACTCCCGGCTTCAGATCATCAAGCAATATCTTAGGAACGTTATACTCTCCACCTGAGGACGGGATATTAGTTTCACTGAGCATAGGATGATACGCCACCGTTTCGGAATTATCCTCGCTGTCATCAACTGACATATCGGAATACGTATGCACAAGCACCTTGCCGTCTCTTGTAAGCAGGTATTTCGCATATGCATCCTTTGAGGACGCGGCAAAGTGCACGGGAACGTATCCGTCGGATATTTCCTCAGATGCCTCTGTGTCGCTTTCGGCCAAATCCGCTCCTACTATCATCTGCTTGAGAAGGTTTCGGTCTATTGCGTTTACGTTATCGTCATTGCTGATATCAGCGCTTTCCACGCTGTACTCACCGGAATACGTACCGGAGATAACACGGCACAGCATATTGGAGTCTGCACCGGTAATGCTTCCGTCAGAATTCACGTCTCCGTAAAGCACACTGTCCGCAGCCGATACGCTGAACGGTACTGTTACAGCAGCCGACAGAATAGCCGCCGCAAGAAGCATACAGGTTATGTTTTTCATATTCTTCATGACCCACCTCCGCACAATTACAATATAAATATAACATCTTTATGTGAATTTGTCAACATTTGTACAAAAATGTTGATGATCACTGCAAAAGCTATTTGTTTTTGAAGAACTGATAGAAGCTGCAGGGGATCATACCGTTATAAAGCTTTCTAAGCTTATCGGCGCGGCGGCCGTAGAGACGCTGAAAACCCTCGTGGGAGGTGAGAACGTATATCTGCCAGCGCTCCAGCCGCTTCCACGCCTCTCCCATCTTGCGGTAAAGCTCCTCGGCCTCACGCTTTTCGAGAAGGCGCTCGCCGTAAGGAGGATTTGTTACTACCGTTCCGCGCACTCCCCCTGTTGTCAGATCAAGGGCGTCGGCCTCAAAGAATTCTATCATATCAGAAACACCTGCGCGAGATGCTGCTGCATGGGCGATCTTTACGCACTCGGGGTTTATATCGCTGCCCATAGCCTTGAAGGCACAGTCCTCACGGACAGCGGCTCTTGCATCCTCTCTTGCCTTATCCCAAAGCTCCTTTTTGAACTGAGGGAAGGTCTCTGAGCAAAACGTACGGTTCACTCCGGGAGCAATATTCTTCATCATCATTGCGCCCTCGATGAGAAGCGTTCCCGAGCCGCAGAAGGGATCGCGGAGAAGCACGTCCTCACGGGGACGGGAAAGTGCCACGCAGGCAGCGGCCAAGGTCTCTCGAAGGGGGGCCGCCACGGTCTCGGGGCGGTATCCTCTCTTATGTAGAGGCGTTCCCGACAGGTCAATCATAAGACTTGCTCTATCCTTGAAAATAAAGAAATCTATCTGATATTTCACAGCCGTTTCGGGCAGGGTCTTCATATTATAAATGCCGCCAAGCCTTGTTGCCACGGCTTTTTTTATTATCTTCTGGCAATCGGGAACGGAAAAGAGAGTGCTCTTTATGGCGTGGCCTCTCACGGGGAACTGATCGTTCTCACCGATCCAGTCCTCCCAAGGCAGAGCCTTGGTTCCCTCAAAGAGAGCATCAAAGGTCTTTGCCTCAAACTCTCCGAGATTGAGATAGAGTCTTTCCGCAAAGCGAAGATTTATATTGCAGACAGCGCAGGCCGCCGCATCGCCTTCAAAGGTGATACGTCCGTCCATGGTTTCGCATCTCTTATATCCAAGGCTGTCTATTTCGCCGCCGAGAAGTCCTTCAAGTCCGAAAAGGCAGGTTGCAGTATATTTCATAAATTCCTCTTTATTATTCTTTAGTTATCCTCGCTCATTCTGAGCTTCGCTTTTTCTGTTTTGACAGACTGCAGGGTGAAAGAGAAGCGGCACCACTTGCCCTCCTCGCTTTCTACCCATATACGCTGACCCTGAGCCTCGATTATGGCGCGGGCAATATACATTCCAAGTCCAACGCCGGTCTTATCGCGGCCGCGGCTCTTATCGCTCTTATAAAATCTCTCAAAAATGAAGGGCAGATCCTCAGCGGGGATTCCCTCGCCCTCATTATATACAGTCACGGTGACCGTACCGTTCTTTTCCGTTATATTTATTTCATAAACGCCGCCCTCGCGGGAGAACTTCACGGCGTTATCACAGATATTATAGAATATCTGATGGATGGCGTCCTTATCAGCAAGGACGTACATATTATCACGGTCGCACTCAAAGCGCACGTCAAGCCCCTTATCCTCAAGGCGCTGAATGTTGCTGATTATGATCTCCCTTCCCTGTTCACAGATATCGTATACTACAGGGGTGAACTTTCTCTCGCCTGCCTCAAGCCTTGAAATATCAAGAAGCTGAGAAACGAGACGGGAAAGACGGCGCACCTCACTTGCAATTACCCCGAGATAGTATTCGTGCTTTTCGGGGGGGATCGCTCCGTCGAGGATACCGTCTATAAAGCCTGATATGGTGGTCATTGGCGTTCTCAGGTCGTGGGATACGTTTGCAAGGAAGGAGCGGCGCATATCCTCAAGGGTCTGAAGGGAGGCTGCCATATTATTAAACTGAGTGGCAAGCTCTGCTACCTCATCGTTTCCGATAACGTCAACTCTCGCATCAAAGCTTCCGTTTGCAAAGGATTTTGCCGCAAGGCTCATGCTTCTGATGGGCGCTATGAATCTCTCAGTTACAAAATATACGGCAATGAGAGATGCAAGAAGGATCCACAAAATCGCCATTGTAACAGTACGGGTCATGGTTGAAAGAAGGGCATCCGTGCCCGTTCCGCTTGCAACAGCAAACACGGCGCCAACGTAGTAGCCGTTATTGTAAAGGGGGATTGCGTAATACAGGTGGGGGGATCTGAAAAAGCCATCCATATCGTCAAAAAGAGATACGTGCTCCCCGCTCTCAAGCGCTTTGCACACACTTTCGGAAATAAAATATATTCCGCTGCCGTCCGACTGCGCCTCAGTTGCAAGGCTCACCTTTTCGTTTGCTCCGAAATGGATGACCTGCCCCTCTGAATCGGCAATAAACATCAGCATTGAGCTGTCGTTGACGCAGAAAAGCTCAAGGATCATTTTCAAGTCCTCGTTTTCCCGCAAAAGATAGCTCTTGAAATCGGGATAATAATCTGCTCCGAAATCGTTTTTTATATATACCGCGCAGGAATTTGCAAAGCCTGAAAGAGACCCCGTTTTCATATTTGTTCCGTAGGAGTTTACGATAACGGATATGGTGGCAGTTATGACGGCAAACAGGATCACGTTTATGAGAAGAAAGGTTGCCATATATTTAAAAAACACGCCCTTGAATCTGAACATTACCGTACCTCCTTTCTTTCAAATAATGATACTTCAGGGTAATTATCGACAGGTTTAAAATTTTGGTTTGACGAAGAGATATACGTGGGAGCCTTTTTGAAAAAAGGCCCCCACCACTTCCTAAAACATAGTCGACTATCATCGGTTCGATACACTCACCTCGATACTCTCCTTGTTTTAGTTACGTCGTTGAAAAAACGATAC